>CAYJFN010000144.1:0-4544 GCA_964369325.1 uncultured Arcobacteraceae bacterium | reverse complement strand
TATGAAATTTATATTATTGCAAATGCTAAATCAACCAATGAAACAAAGTTGATTTTACAATATTGTCAAATGAACTGCTAAAATGAGCAGGTCAGTTCGAGATTAAAAAGATCTTTCTTCTACTTTTTTTGTTTGCAAATTCTAAAGTTAAATTTTTAACTCTTCATAATAAACCTAATGATTTTCTAGAGTATTATTTTTATATAACATAAATAAGTTTTTTATTTGATTATATTATAAAAACTTTGTGAAACTATATTAGCCATAAAATATGCAAGATTTAATTGTTCTTCATTTTGCCCTAAATTTGTATTTGTAGTACGTGCTTAGTTCTATTTCACAATAATTACACATAGCTCTTATATAATTTTCTATAGATTTTTTAATGCTATATTAAAAAAACACTAACAAAATAAAGGAGTTAAAATGAAGCTTAACAAAAAAATTATTACAATCGTAGCAGCAAGTACATTATTTGCAACAGCTGCAAGTGCTTATGGTGGAATGAGTCATCATGGTTCACATCATAACTGTGGTATGGGACATGGTTATAATGCAAGTCATGCGGTAATTGGGATTCTTCCTTTTCTTAAACAAATTAATCTTACAGATGAACAAATAGAAAAAATAGATCAAATTCTAAAAGATGTACAAGATGAAAAACCATCTAAATTTAGTGCCTTTAAAAAAGATAAATTTGACAAAGATGAGTATGTAAAACAAAAACAAAATCATAAAGTTGATATGCTAAAAAAACAAGCTGAAGTTATTGAAGAAGTTTACAATGTTTTAAATAGTAAACAAAAAGAACAATTAAGAGTTCTTATGGATTTACAAGAGGGAAGAATTAATAGAAACTAAAACTTTTTAAACCATCTAAAAACAAAAAATCCCACTTGTTTTTTTGCAAGTGGGCTAAATGCTAATTTTCTTTTATTTATGATATATTCTTGCTACATTAGCATTTTTAAACCAATCCCTACTTTTGAATATTTTTTTGAAAAAAAGTATGGACTTTTGTAGTTTTTTGCGAAAAATTGTAATTTTATAGCTTATAAATATTTATACAAGTTTTTGATATAGGGCTTTCTAAATATTTATAGCTATTTGTAGTAATATTAAATTGTTATTTCTTTGATATCTGCAATGTTTTTAAAAGCTTGATAAACTAAGCCTATTAAATTTTTTCTGTTATTTTTAATATTTAAATCTTCATGATTTACAAAAACATCATCAAAGAATTTATCTAATTGTGGCTTTAAATTAAATAGTGCTTCAATTTCTTCATCATAAGAGCAATATTCTTTAGAAACTACTTCTTGATATTTTGCATAAAGTTCAATTTCTGCTTTTTCTTGAAATAAATCGCTATTTATATCAAGTTTTGCATCTGTATTTATGTCTTTTATAATGTTTGCAACTCTTTTGAAAGTACTACTATATTCTTTAAAATCACTGCTTAAAACTATTGGGTTTAAAGCGCAGAGTTTTTGAGCTATTTTACAAACATTTGTTTCACCACTTCCTAGAACTGCTTTTAGAACAGATGGGTTGGCATCAAAGATTTTAAACATTCTTTCGTTGAAAAACTCTACTAAAACTTTTTGCTCTAAGTTTGGATAATTTACACTTAAACTTGAAACAATTTGAGCAAAATCTAAAGGAAGTTTATGTTCAATTGCAATTTTTACAATACCTGAAGCTGCTCTTCTAAGTCCATAAGGGTCTTTTGAACCTGTTGGAATTTTACCGATACTAAAAAGTCCCATTAAATTGTCAATTTTGTTACTAAGTGCAACTATAGAAGAGAATTTACTTGAAGGAAGTTCAGATTCTTCACCATCTGGTAAATATTGCTCTTTTAAGGCTGTATATAAAAGTTTATCTTCATTTGCAGCTTTTGCATAGTAGTAACCCATCAAACCTTGAAGTTCTGTAAATTCATATACCATTTCACTAAGTAAATCAGCCTTACTTAGCATAATTGCTTTTTGTAAAAGTTCAAGATTTTTTTCATTATACTCTTTTGCTAAATGTGAGCCAATTAAAGCCTCTCTTTCACACTTATCATACATAGAACCTAAACCATCAACAAATAGAAGGTTTTTTAATCTTTGATTATCTAAACCATTTTTTAAGTCGTTTTTGTAAAAGAACATTGCATCTGCTAGTCTTGGTCTTAAAACTTTTTCATTTCCTTCTATAATAAATGAAAAATCATCTGTTTTTGCATTTGAAACCACTACAAAGTTGTTTGTAAGTTTTTCATTTTTATATACTGCAAAATATCTTTGGTGTTCTTTCATAGATGTAACAATAACCTCTTCAGGAAGTTCTAAAAACTCCACATCAAACTTACCTAAAAGTGCAGTTGGAAACTCTGTAATAGCAACAACTTCTTCAAGTAACTCTTCATCAATTTCTATAGTTACTTCATGTTGTTTTTCTATTTCTTTCATTTGATTTAAAATAGTTTCTTTTCTATTTTGTGGATATAAATTAACTGAGTGTTTATCTAATTTACAAAAATAATCACCTGCAAAATCAAAAGAAAATGGTTCATATGAAACCATTCTATGTCCAAAAGAAGTATTGTTTGATTTTATACCCAAAAGCTCTGCTTCTACTATTTCATCACCTATCATCACACAAAGAGTTCTAATAGGTCTTATAAAACTTTGAGTTAAACTTCCCCATCTCATAGACTTACCAAAATTTAAAGAAGCAATAAACTCATTTACCATATCGTTTAAAAGTTCTTTTGCAAAAACCCCTTGAACTTCTTCTTTAAAATATAAAACTTCACCTTTTGGAGTCTGTTTTGTTTCAAGTTGATCAACTTCTATACCACATTTTTGAGCAAAGCTAATAGCTGCTCCTGTTGGTTTTCCATCTTTATATGCAATATGAACTGGTGCTCCTAATTGCTCAACTGTAGAGTTTTCTTGTTTGATACAAAACTCTCTATGCCATAAAACCAAACGTCTTGGCGTATAAAAAAACTCAAAACTACTTACTAACTTATACTTTTCTAATATATCTAACCATTTTTTTTCAATATTTGGCAGTTCTTTTAAAAATGGTATTGCTGGTAACTCTTCAACACCTATTTCAATCAGTAATGGCTTTGTCATTTTCTTCCTTATTTTTTTGTTTTTTTTCTAATTTTTCTTGATGTTTTTGTATTTGTTGTCTATTAAAACCAATAATAAATGATGCTAACATAAAAACAAACAACACAACTACAATAATGTCAATTATCTCTTTCATTTGTATTCCAAATTTTTAAATAAAGGTGACTATTTTAGCTAAGAAACTCTTATTTTACGCTAATAGTTCTTTGTATATTACTCCATCTATTTCACTGTTTGCAATCTCTTCTAGCTCATCATTATTAAAAATAATTGCCAATATTTTTGAATCAAATAGATAATTTTGTGCAATTGTTTGTGCTTTTTTTGATAACTCTTTTTCACAAACTATATATTTTGCATTTAGTGCATTTGAGTAAATCACTTCTTTTATATTATTTACTACAACTGCAAATGATATAGAGTTCTTGGCACAAAACTGCATTAAAGAAGAGTTATATTCAAATAATAAAGTTGAATTTGGTTTTGTTTTTAAAATATCATCTTTGTTTTTTATTTTTTCAATTGTCTCATATGGAACAATTGTATCACCTATAAAAATCATTTTAAACACTCTTTTGAACAATAATATTGCCCATTGCTTAATATTGCATCTTGCTTAGAGACAAATGTATCGCAACTTTTACATTCAATCATAATCTCTTCTTTTAGTTCTGCTTTTTTATTGTTATCTATATTTTCTTTTCTGCTTTTTTTAAAAAAAAGTATAAAAACAAGAAAAATAGCTAATACAAAAAATAGTATTTTAAAAATCATTTTTCACCTTTATTGTTTATATATAAATAGTTTCTTTCATTGATATTTACAATCTCATAGTTTTCTAAAGCAACATCTTGAAGTTCGTTTTCCAGATGACTTCCTTTGTAAAACAAATATGAAGTTTGAGCATTTGATATGTTTTTTGTTAATTTCAATAATAAATTTGTATTTGTAACTGCTCTTGAAGTAATAAGTTCAAAAGTTATTGAATTTTCAATCTCTTCAACTCTTTTGCCAATAACCTCTAAATTAGTAAGTTTTAAACTATTTTTAACAAAATTTAAAAATGCTACTCTTTTGTTTCGTGGTTCAATTAAACAACCTTTAACCTCTGGTCTTGCAATTGCCAAAATCATACCTGGGTACCCTGCTCCCGTACCTATATCTGCAAAAGAGTTAAACTCTTTTATAAATTTTAATGGATAAAGAGAATCTAAAATATTGTTAATAATTTGTTCTTCTTGTAATTCTGCTGTAAAATTATGCACTTTTCCCCATTGTTGAAGTAAAGTAATAAACTTTTCACAACGACTAAAAAAGAGTTCATCAAGTTCTATATCCAACTCTTTAAATTTATTTTTTTGAATTTCATTCATTAAAATAGATGTCCCATTTTTTCTTTTTTTGTATTTA
>CAYJFN010000143.1:0-4571 GCA_964369325.1 uncultured Arcobacteraceae bacterium | reverse complement strand
CATCAGCATTAGCCATAAAATTTCCGTTTTTCATAGGATCCTGTTTCTTTTTTTCATCTTTTTTCATCATTTTTTCGTCTTTTTTCATCATCTTTTTTTCATCTTTTTTCATCATTTTTTCGTCTTTTTTCATATTACCATGACCATCTGCACTTAAAGTTGTTGCACCTAAGCCTAATAAAAGCATTGCACTTAAAGCTATTGTTGTAAATTTTTTCATCTTAAATCCTTTTTATAAATTTGTAACCTATTTTAACATTTTTTTGTCATTATTTGTGTAGCTTTAGTTACATAATTCTATTTTTTTTCTTGAAAGTTTTACTATATGATTCTTTTCGAAACTTTTTAGTATTCTACTAACTACTTCTCTTGAAGTTCCTATAATATCTCCTATTTCTTCATGCGAGATATTAATTTCTTTACTCTCTTGTGATTGTAGCCAATGAAGTAATCTTGTATCCAAACTTAAAAATCTAATCTCTTCTATTAAAGATGCCATAGCTTCAAGTCGGTTTACATATTGATCAAACACATATGTTTGAAATTCTTTATCTTCTATAAAAAGTTTTGCTATTAAATCAACAGGTACATCATATCCTTCTAAATCTGTTTCAGCAATTGCTGTTCCAACCGCTGGAGCAGAATTATATGAACTAGTAAAGTTTACATTACACTGTTCACCTTGAGAAAAATAGTACAAAAGAACACTTTGTCCATTTTCATTTTGCCTTACTACTCTTACTCTTCCTTTTGTCAAAAATAAAATTGTTGAGCAAATATCTCCCTGAGAGTACAGTAAAGAACCATTTGGTATTGTTATAAAATTAGAGGCTTTTAATAACTCCTCTTTACTTGTCGGTGAGATTTTGTCAAAAAAACTGAAAGATTCCATTTTATTGTCCTTATTTTGTCACAGTGACATATTGTAGCCTTTGATTTCTTAATTTTTGTTTTATTTTCAATTTAGTAAATCTGAATATAATTCAGCTATGAATTTTTTACTTTTTGCAACAATATCAACAACTATATTTTCATTAATGTCAATTTACATTAATAAAAGACTTATTAATAAATTGAAAATTAAATCACACTATAAAATACTATTCAAGATAATTTTAATCCTAAATTTGTTTGGTGTACTAGGATATGTTGCATTTAGACACTATCCAATTGTACCAAATTTTATCTATTTTGCTTTTAGTGTTCCAATTGGAATTATTTTTATTTTATTTACGATAACTATTTTTTATGAACTTTTTTCATATTTATTAAAAGTGGGTGTAAAAAATACAAAAAGAAGAGATTTTTTTAAAAAATCGCTAGATATTAGTGCGATTACTGTAGCCACTACTATTAATGCAAAAGCCATGTATAATGCAAAAAATATCCAAACACAAGAAGTAAATATAAAAATAGACAATCTAAATAAAGAGTATAAAATAGTTCAACTAAGTGATGTTCATATTGGGGGATTGATAGATAAAGAGTTTATCACGTCACTTGTACAACGAGTCAATAATTATAAAGCTGACTTAATTGTTATAACTGGCGATTTAATTGATACTAAAATTGAGTATGCAAAAAATACTGTTGATGAACTGCAAAACTTGAAAAGCAAATATGGAACTTTTTTTGTTGTCGGAAATCATGAATATTTTCATGATGTAAAAGTTTTAATGAACTATTTAACAAACATTGGGATAAAAGTTTTACAAAATGAGAATTTTTATATTGGAGAAGAAGGTAATGGATTTAATTTAGCTGGAGTTTATGACTTGCACGGTTACAGAGTAAGAAAGTTTGAACCAGATATTAATAAAGCATTACAAAATTTAAATTCCAACTCTCCAACTGTCCTTTTAGCTCATCAGCCTAAATATATTTATGAAGTCCCTAAAGAAGTTGATTTAGTTTTAAGTGGACATACTCATGGGGGACAAATATTTCCATTTAATCTTTTAGTAAAGCTTGACCAACCATATGTAAAAGGTTTACATCAACACAATAATCATACTCAAATATATATAAACAAAGGTACAGGCTTTTGGGGTCCACCTATGAGACTTGGTGCAAGTAGTGAAATAACTATTATTTTATTACAAAATAAATAAATAAGTTCCTTAAATTAGTCAATAGTGAATAAAAAATAAAAATATTTTTTATATTAAACTATTTAAATAATATTTTATTACTTTTAATAAAAAATTTAGTAAAATAACATATAAAATACATAAAAGGAATTTTAATGAAAAATCTTAGTCTTAAAGTAAAGTTGTTATTGCTAATGATGAGTTCGATATTTATCATCTCAATCATTTATACAACTAACTCCATTTTAAAACTAAGAAATGCTGCAGATGCTTCTGTTAAGCAATATGAAGACACAATTGTAGAAGCAAGAAAAGAACAACTTCAAAATTATATTTACTTGATTATGAATACAATTAAAGCAGGATACGAAAGAACTACTCCTGATAAAATATCATTAGAAGTAAAAGAAGAAAATGAAAAAAATATTGAAACTTTATTTTCTACTATAAATGCTGAATACAAAGAGTATCAAGGGAAAATACCAGAAGATGAGTTAAAAGCAAGAATTATTAAAATTGTAGAAAATACAAAAACTAACAGTAATGGCTACTTTTGGATAAATGATTTTAATCATACTATGGTTATGCACCCAATTAATCCTCAATGGAATGGTAAAATCTTAAAAAACACTAAAAATGCTCAATTTGTAGATTTATCAATTAATGAATTAAATAATACAAAAGAGAGTGAAGCTTATATTACATATGATATTAATAGTGGCAATGAAACTAAATCAAAAACTTCAGTTGTTAAAGTTTTTAAACCGTACAATTGGATAATTGGAACAGGTGTATTTTTCGATGATATTATCAAAAATATTCAAAAAGAAGTTATGGCACAAATAACAAATATAAGCCACAGTAACAATGAATTTTTTTGGATTATCAACTCAAATCACGTCATGTTAATGGATCCTGTTGATCCACAGTTTGTTGGTAACTCTTTAAAAGATGTAACAGATAAAAGAGGAAACTACACATTCCAAGAACTTGTTAAAACTGCTAATGCCGACCCCCAAGGAACTCTTATTGAATTTTATTGGGATAAAGATGGATTTGAAGAGCCACAACCAAAATATTTATATGCTCAACTTTTTAAAGAATGGGATTGGATTTTAGGAACTGGAATGTTCTTTGATGATGTACATAAAAAAGTAGCAGAAATAAAAAAAGAGACTAAAGACAATATTAAATCAGCTATTATTATTGAAATTTTATTAATGGTAGGTTTAATAACTATTGCTTCGCTATTAGTAATATGGTTATCTAATAAAATTATCATCAATCCTCTTAAAGAGTTTGAAAATGGAATTTTAAGATTCTTTAAGTATTTAAACAAAGAATCAAAAGATGTAAATTTATTAAAAATATACTCAAATGATGAGATTGGTGCAATGTCTAATGTTGTAAATCAAAATATCAATAAAACAAAAATGCTAATTGAACAAGATAATGCAGTAGTAGCTGATGTAACAAGTGTTGTTGAAAACATAAGACATGGTTACTTGAACAAAAGAGTTGTTAAAACAACTGCAAATGATTCATTGCAACAACTGCAAATTAAGATTAATGAAATGCTTGATAATTTAGAATCAAATATTGGTAAAGATATAAATGCTATTTTAGATATTCTAGCACAATATGGGCATCTTGATTTTAGAAAAAATGTTCCAAATGCAAATGGAAAAGTGGAAGTTGCAATAAATGAATTGTCAACAATTATTAACAATATGCTAAGAGAAAACAAAGAAAATGGTTTAACATTAGGAAATAGTTCTAGTATTCTTTTAGAAAATGTTGACACTTTAAATCAAAATTCTAATAAAACTGCGGCTGCTTTAGAAGAGACGGCAGCTGCTCTTGAAGAGATTACTAGTACTATTACTAACAATACAGAAAGTATTTCAAAGATGTCTTCTTATGCAAATGATGTATCAAAATCAGTTGAAACAGGAAAAGAGTTAGCTTTATTAACAGTAAAATCTATGGATGAGATTAATGAACAAACAAAAGCTATTGCAGAAGCTATTACAGTAATTGATCAAATCGCATTTCAAACAAATATTTTATCTCTTAACGCTGCGGTTGAAGCTGCTACTGCTGGTGAAGCTGGAAAAGGATTTGCTGTTGTTGCTCAAGAAGTAAGAAATCTTGCAAGCAGAAGTGCTGAAGCTGCCAGAGAAATTAAAGATTTGGTAGAAAATGCAACTTTAAAAGCAAATAATGGTAAAGATGGAACAGATAAAATGATTGAAGGTTATAATTTACTAAATGAAAGTATTAATAAAACAACTGAAATAATTGATCATATTACAAAATCAGCAATTGAACAAAAGCAAGGAATAGTACAAATTAATGATGCTATTAACGAGCTTGATAAACAAACTCAAGAAAATGTAATTATTTCAAATACTACGCAAACTATAGCAGAACAAACTGATAATATAGCAAGAATTGTTGTTGCAAGTGCAGATGAAAAAG
>CAYJFN010000142.1:0-4576 GCA_964369325.1 uncultured Arcobacteraceae bacterium | reverse complement strand
ATTCTGTTTTGACCATACATATGTCTCTCTTCTTCAGAGTTAGTTTCTAAAGGACCTCCTGCACACATTGTACACTTATCCATAGCACCTTTTGTTCCAAAAGCACCATCTCTTGGGAACTGTGGAGCTCCAAATGGACAAGCATATAAACAATATGCACAACCTATACATTTTTCTTTGTCATGTAAAACTATTCCATCTTCTCTAATATAGAAACAATCTACTGGACAAACTTTTTGGCAAGGTGCATCAGAACAGTGCATACAAGCAATAGATAAAGAGTATTCTTGTCCTTGAATACCATCATTGATTGTAATTACTTTTCTTCTATTGATGTTTGCTGGTAAATGGTGAGCCTCTGCACAAGCAAGTGAACAACCGTCACATTCAATACATCTTCCCTCGTCGCAATAAAATTTTAATCTTGATCTTTCACTCATATCCTACTCCTATGCTTTCTCAACTCGGCATAATCCACCTTTTGTTTCAGGGATTTGCGTGATAATATCATAACCATAGTTTGCAACAGTATTTGCACTTTCACCAACAGCATATGGTTTTGTTCCTTTTGGATATCTATAACTAATATCCTCGCCTTGAAAATGTCCTGCAAAGTGGAAAGGTAAAAATACTCTATCAGGTGATACAGAATGAGTTAATTTTGCTCTTACTTTGATTTTAGTTCCCTCAGGAGAATAAATCCAAACCATATCTCCATTTTTAACATCTAATGTTTTTGCAAACTCAGGATTCATATCACAATACATTTCAGGTGTTAACGCTGCTAAATATTTTGAAGCTCTATTTTCCATACCAGCACCGTTCATATTTACAAGTCTCCCTGTAATCAAGTTTGTTGGGAAGTTTTTCACCCACTCTTGCTCAGTTTGTTTACTAATATATTGAGTATCAACTCTAAAATGGTTTGGTTTATCTTCATAAGAAGGATATTCTTTAACCAAATCTTCTCTTGGAGAGTGTAAAGGTTCTCTGTGCATTGGGATTTTATCAGGGAAGCCCCAAACATTAGCTCTTCCTCTTGCATTTCCATATGGAGCAATACCATGTTCCATACATTTTTCAGCAATTATATCAGAGGCATCAACTTTCCAGTTTGCACCCATTCTTGCTTTTTCATCCTCTGTTAATGTAATTCCTAAAACTTCTTCAATATTTGCTTTAGTAATTTCAGGGTAACCACCTTGAATAGGTGAATCTTTTGGAGCGCTTCCTTCAGATGCAAGTTGAGAAACACCTTCGTGTTCTAATCCAAATCTATTTCTAAAGCCCATACCTCCATCTTTTACACTTCTATCTGTATTATATAAAAGAGGGCTTCCTCCATGTGTTTTTGACCAACAAGGCCATGGTAAACCATAGTATTCACCAGCCATTTCACCAAATCCTCTTAAAGAAACTCTATCAAACATGTGCCAGTTTTCAGATTGTTTTTTAAGTCTTTCAGGCTGCCAACCATTTAAACCAATAGTTCTAATTGTTCTTGAAATTTCTCTTGTTGCATCTTCAGGGAAAGTAAAATCACTTTTACCATTTCTTAATGCTTCAGTATATTGTTCAAAAAACCCTAATCTTCTTGCAAATTCAAACATAATATCATGGTCAGTTTTTGACTCATATAATGGTTCAACTATTTTAGATCTCCATTGTGCACTTCTGTTTGTTGCAGAAACCATACCACTAGTTTCAAATTGAGTTGCAGCTGGTAAAATAAATACATTGTCTTCTTTTTCAGTTAAAACTGCTGCTTCGTTTACAAATGGATCAACAAATACAGACATTTCAAGAGCATCTAGCCCTTCTTTAATTTTTGCTTGTTGTGCAACAGAAGTAATACCTGTACCAAAAACTAATAATGCTTTTAATCCAGTTTTTCCATTATGAATTTTATCATTACCATCTTTACCATTTAAAGCACCTGCCCACCATCTTGCAAGTGTAAATCCTTTTTTATTCATCCATTCAGGAGATTGGAATTGTCCTTTTAACCATTCATAGTCAACTTGCCACTGTTTTGCAAACCATTTCCATGAACCATCCGCAAGTCCATAATAACCTGGAAGCGTATCAGCTAAACAACCCATATCTGTAGCACCTTGAACGTTATCATGCCCTCTTAATGGACTTACTCCAGAACCTTCTTTTCCAACATTTCCAAGTGCCATTTGTACAATTGAACACATTCTTGTATTTGATGAACCTATTGTATGCTGAGTTATCCCCATGTTCCACGCAAGTGTACCTGGTGTATTTTTTGCATAAACTTCTGTGATTTCAAGTAATAATTCAGCTGGAACTCCAGTAACATCAGCAGTTTTTTCTGGTGTCCATTTTGCTGCTTCTTCTCTAATTAGATCAAACCCATAAGTTCTTTCTTCGATAAATTTCTTATCTTCCCAACCATTTTTAAATATAATATGTAACATACCATACATAAATGGAATATCTGTACCTGGTCTAATTTGACAGAAATAGTCAGATTTTGCTGCAGTTCTTGTAAATCTTGGATCTACAACAATTAATTTAGCACCTCTTTCTTTCGCTTTTAAATAGTGACTGAAACCTACAGGGTGATTTACCGCTGGATTTGCACCAATCATTAAAATAGCTTTTGTATTATGAATATCTCCAAATGAATTAGACATAGCACCATAACCAAATGTATTCGCCACACCGGCGACTGTTGAGCTATGTCAGATTCTTGCTTGGTGATCTACGTTGTTTGTTCCATAAAATGCTGCAAACTTTCTAAAATAGTAAGCTTGTTCTGTTGACATTTTAGCAGATCCAATAAATTGAACCGCGTCTGGACTTTCATTTTCTCTTAGATCTTTAAGCTTTGAACAAATTCTATCATAAGCTTCATCCCAAGAAATTCTTTTCCATTCACCTTTTTCTTTTACCATTGGGTATTTTACTCTAACTTCAGATCGAACCATATCGATCATGTCAGCACCTTTACAACAATGTCCACCAGTAGAAATTGGATGGTCATATGCAACTTCTTGTCTTACCCAAACACCATTTTGTACTTCTGCTACTACACCACATCCTACAGAACATGCAGTACAGATAGATCTTACTAATTTAGAACCAGGAAAAGGGTTTTTAACCTCTTCAGCTGTTGCCTCTCTAGTAACTCCACTGTTAGCAGCAAAAGCGCTTACAGCACCAGTAGCTGTAGCAAGAGCAGTCATTTTTAAAAATGATCTTCTACCTACTTTAGCCTTTAGTGCATCATATGTACTATTTGCCATATTTACGCCTTAGTTAATATTATTTTTTTGCTAGCTCGTAAAAATCTTCCCAAGCTTTTGTTTTCTTGTAAAGAATCTCTTTTTTAGGAGATTTTCCTGTTACAACACCATTTGAATCTGCTTGACTAGCATATTCACTTGCAATTAGCGTAGTAGCTCCAGCTGCTACTCCTGCACCAACAACTATTGCACTTTTTTTGACAAATTCTCTTCTATCACTTTGCACAGTTGATCCTTTTGTATTTTTTTCAGCCTCTAAGAGACCAAGAAAAAGTAACACCTTACTCTTTGTTGATCTCTTAAGACTATTTTAATGCACTATTTTTTAGGGCCTAATGCTTTTAAAGCTTTGTTTCTAGCTCTTCTTTCTAGTTCTTCTTGCGAAATAAATTCATCTTTTGCTTTTGCAACTTTTTTTTGTTCTTTTGGTTTTGCTCTTGGAACATCTAAGTAAAGTCTTTCAAACTCCATAAAAGATAGAAGTGCCACAATTACATCTTTAAAAATATCTGCACTTTCATGCTCATAAATTGATTTTGAAACTTCATCTACAAACTCATTTAAAACCTCTGCAAAAATGCAGTGTTGAAGTGTTTTATATGACTCTTCACCCTCACTTACTAAAACTGCTAATTCTGATAAAACCGCAAACACAAATCCAATAGAATCTTCATACTCAGCATAATTTTTTTCATCTCTTCTGATTTTTGTTTTACCTAAAAAATCAAGCATTTGAACTCTTTTTTTACCACTTTCAACGCCTTCATCATAATATGATGCAGTTATTCTTACATTTGTTGTTTGTGGATTGTAAAAAATATTATCAAATTCTTGAACATAAACTACGTTTGAATCTTTTTGTAATTTGTTTGAAATACTTTCAAACGCTTTTGCACTACTTTCATCTAAAGCATTCTTTTTTACTAAATCTACTAAACTTAAAAGATGAAAATATTTACTTGTATCTGTTGTATAGACAAAAAAATTGCTAAAAATTTTGTAGTATATTGCTCTTGCTTTATTTATTTCTTGTTCTTTCATAATATTCCTTATCCTAAAATACTTTGTGTAATCATAACTTTTGGCTTGCAACTTTCACAACAATAAAGTGTTTTTAATTTCACTTGATCATTTGCAAAAATTGGGCTCATAATATTTGCAATTTTCTCAACTGATTTCTTTGTAGCAAACTCTTTTCCACACTCAACACAAGCGAAAAGTTCATCTTGAGCAATAATATTTTCTTTAAACCAGCTTGGATTTAATTCAATAATATCTCTTTGTAAATCCAAACATCCTTC
>CAYJFN010000141.1:1712-4582 GCA_964369325.1 uncultured Arcobacteraceae bacterium | reverse complement strand
ACTTTTTAATCAAAGGCTTCTTTTATGGAGATTTTGAAACTTTAACTTACAAACTCTTAGTTTGTAAGTAATAAATATAAGTATAAATAATTTAGTTTTACACTAAATCTTTTTTAGCAAATCTAAAGTATCCAAATAGACTTAATAAAAACCCTGTAACTAATGGATAAATCACTGACATAGCAATCACAGCATCTCTTGAGAAATACTCAAAAATATAATATGAAACAGCCCCTAAAGTTTTTAAGTTTGCATCAAACAACATCATAGCAGCAAGTCTAAATAGTTCAACAGGATTTATAACTGCAATTGCAATTACAATTTGTGGAGGAACTTTAAATTGTAAAAGAACTTGAATTAAAATCAAGTCAATAAATGCAATGAAAAATATCCAAAGGAAAAATGCAGTTGAAAGTGCTATTTCTTGTGTTCTTAAGAAAGATGATGCAAAAAAAGACAATCCTAAAAAGAATACACTAAGACCTACAAGCATTGCAAGATAGATATAAAACCTAGTTAGCTCTAAATCTAACCCTTTGTAAATACCATAACCAATTCCTACAAAAAGAGCAAAAAACAGTGGTAAAGACATTGTTACAAATCTTCCGATAAATTTTCCCCAATAGTATTGTGCTAGTGAAACAGGAAAAATCAGCATATACTCTAAAGTATTATTCTCTTTATCTCTAATAATAGAAGTAATTGTGCTAATTAAAACAAATATAGGTAAAATCACAACACTTATTTGAATATACATCAAAAGCATTTTATTTAAACCTAAAAACTCATAAATAGCATATTGTCCTACACCATCTGCAAAAAATACTGCAATAACTGCTCCAAATACTAAAGCATAGACAACAAACCATTTAGACCGAACAGACTCTTTTACATCAATTTTGTGTATTAAAAATAGATTTTTCATACCCTACTCCTACATTTTACCCAAAGCATTTACCATTTGTGGGAATGTTAAATAATCAACTCCCTTTTTATCAAATGTTTTTGGGTCATGAGCTAAAAAGTTATAACTCATAGGTGAAGGCATATCTGTTGTGTAAACTGCCTCTTTTGCATCTACAAATTTATCGTTTTCAGGATTGTTTACATAGATATTTACATTTTCAAGTTTTAAAGGGTGTGCATCACCACTATTAAGCCATAAAACTGCACAACCAATATCATCAAAAAAGTAAGTTTTTCCATTTTCTTGTGAAACAACTTGTGCAACAAATAGTTTATCACCCATCATCATAGCACATCTTTCACACTCATCTCTTTCGTAATTAACCTCTTTTGGACCTAAGTCAATTTTGCCCTCACAGCCTAAAAAAAACAGGCTGAATAATATTAATATATACTTCATCTTTAACTCGCTTTTTGATTTTGACTAACAATTTTTTCATCACTTACTAATTCACCCAAATCTAGTTTTACAACTCTATTAATAAAATCATCAAACTCACTATTGTGTGCAATTACTAAAACAATTTTTTCTTCAAAATTAACTGTTTTTAAAATATCATAGAATTTTTTTCTACTATTTATATCTAAACTTGCCGTTGGCTCATCAAAAACCATTATTTGCTTATCTTCAGCCATAGCAACTGAAATAAGAAATTTTTGTTTCATACCACCAGATAGTCTATAAAAAGGCTTTTTTAAATTCTTTTCAATATCTAAATCCATCAAATTAGCATATTTTCTAATCTCTTTTTCATCAACGCCTGAACTTTCACAAATAAAGTCCAACAACTCTTTGATACTTAGCTTTATAAAAGGTGCCATTTGAGGAACAAAGCTAATGTTTTTCACAACAGGAACTCTATTTTTCATAGGGTCAACTCCATTGATTCTTACTGTTCCTTTGTCTGGGATATAATACCCTAGTAAACATCTTAAAAAAGTTGTCTTTCCAGAGCCATTTGCCCCTTGAATTGCTACCACATCACCATTTTGAAATGTTACACTAACATCTTTCATAACATGATTTGGACCAAAGCTTTTACTTATATTTTTAATTTCAATCATCTTAATTCCTTTTTTAATGGCAGTCTAAACCTTCACTTTCTAGTTTTGTTTGTTCATGAATAGCCATTTTCTCTTTTTTAGAACCATCAACTTCCCAACCAACTTTAACTGCTCTTTTTTCACTAACTCTTTGTACTTCAGAATCTTTTATAGGAGCTACCTTTTCGCTTTTTGTACCTTTTTTAATCACAATTTCTGCACCTAATACTTGAACCATACTAGCACCAACTAATAGTGCTACTATAATACTTTTACTTAACACTGTAATCTCCTTTTTCAATTTTTGGTTTATTATCTATTAATACAATATAAGGGTCTCTTGTAGGAGCAAGTCTCCCTAAAAAGTCCATAATACTCATAGCAACTGAGTTAAAGAAAAACTTAGCATCTGGGTAATCCATCCAAACAACATCAGAAAAATAGAACAACTCATATGGAATATCTCCTATTCCATCTTCGTTTACATCATACCCTTTGTATGAATCCCAATAATTACCTTCCCAGTTTCCTTCAATTGCCAACTCTTTGCCATTTGACTCATCAACAACATCTGTAATATTATCGTAAATATTATTAGCAATAAAATGGTTTGTACCTCTTGGAGTAGCTGAGTTTATTTGAATTTCTTTAAATCTAAATGCTTCTGAACAAAATGCAATATTGTTTTTTGTAATCATATTTTTACTATCATACTTATCTGGTGATCCATCTAGCATAATACCAACAGTATTGTAAATAAGATGATTTCTTTCTATGTGAAAATCAGAGCACTCTATTAATCCCATTCCAATTCCCTTGTCACCTTTTGAATTAATCACTGTGTTGTTTACAACTGTATA
>CAYJFN010000141.1:0-1612 GCA_964369325.1 uncultured Arcobacteraceae bacterium | reverse complement strand
ATTACAATATTACCCTTAAATACACCTGCAGGTAGTTCTATGATATCATTTTCGGAAGCACCATCAATAGCATTTTGAAGTGCATTTCCAAATAAAGAGATTGACATCAAGACAATTAACGCAAGTTTTTTCATAAGCCACCTCACTTCTTTTATAACTAAAGTTTATCAAAAACTTGTGGATAAAAAGTGTTTAAAAAAAGGAATTTATTAATTTAATTTAAATTTTATTTAAGAAACTATTTATTGAAGAGTTGTTAAATCCTTGCCATAAAGACAAGGACTTAACTTGAAATTTTGGAGAAATTTTAGGTTAATATATCCGTAAATTAGAACTTATACATAGTCATAATACGAACTTCGTTTCTATCTTGGTCTTCTGTTATACCTGGCCATCTATCATAATGAATATTTGCAAATCTTACTCTTGTTGTTAAACCTTTTAAAAATCCTGTATGATTATACATTATATCAACTGCTGTGTTTGAAAACTCTCTATTTTCTACTTCACTTTCAAACTCTCCATGTACAAATTGCATCATTCTAAAGTTATCAATTCCAAAACCTTTCATATTTATATCTAGTTTTGCTACATATGACTCCATTCCTCTCCAGCTTCCATCTGTACTTTGTATTACAAGTGGGTCAATAGTTGGAGTATCTCCTATTGTTCCAATAATAGCTTGATCATCTGATACTTGTCCATAATCAAACGAAAGTTTAAAATTTCCAAGTCCTACTGAAGTACCTAAGATATATTTATCACCATCTGCAATTGTGTCATAATCTAAATTATAGTAAATACCTCTTAACTCAACTGGCAAAGATGTAGGAAGTTTATATCTTGCATCTGCATATGAGTATAGAAAATTTCTCTCTAAAATAGGAAATGGATTCATTCCAGCTATTGGTTGAAGACCAGATTCACCATTCATATGAAGAATTTGCCCTTTTAATACTAAGTTATCTACACTTTTATTTTGAACAAAAATATTATAAATTGGGTCATGAAAATCTACAGTATCTGCACTTGTTACTCCTGCATCTCTTTGAAGATATTTTGTTAAAATACCAGCTTGAATAATTGTGTCTGGTACAGACTTAGTTGTAAAGTTATATGCTTCATAAGAATCAATTAACATCCAAGCTAAAGGAGTAGATGAAATTAAAGGTGTAAACATATATTGTCTACCAAGTTTTATAGAGTTATTTTTATCAAAGTTATACTCTACATAAGCTTGTGAAAAGTTTGTTACACTAACTCCTACTCTACCATCTTCTCTTAGTGTACCATTAGCATTAACACTATCATTTAATCCAAATTGACTAGAATGTTGAACAGTAAATCCAAGATTTAAGCCATAAAAATCTGCTGTTTTGTAGTTAAAAAATCCACCTGCTGCAAATGTGCTAGTATTACTAAAACTATTTGGAACATCATGGTCATTTGTACTTATATACATTGTTCTTAATTCACCATTAAATTTCCCATTTGTAAATGCTTCACTTAATGTATTCGCTTCTGATACAACTTCTTGTTTATCAGCTTTATTATTATAGTTATCTCTTACTTTATCTAATCTCTTTGTTTCTGCTTGTAACATAGTACCACT
>CAYJFN010000140.1:0-4582 GCA_964369325.1 uncultured Arcobacteraceae bacterium | reverse complement strand
ATAAAAGTAAAATAAAAGATTTAAAACGCTTTGGAGTGTCACCCTCTTCTAAAGCACTTGTTATTAAAAAAAGTTCTTATGATATCGTAATTATTGAAGAATAATTACGATATATATTATTTAAGCCTATATTGAACTTGATAATTTCTCATCAAAGGTGGAGTATCTAAATAATTTTCCACATCTAAAGAACCATTTTGTGAACCATTTTCTGACTCTTTTAAAGTATCGTTTGCATCTTGCAAAGATTGGTTTTTTGTTTCAAATCCTGTTGCTACGATTGTTATTTTAACTTCATCTCTTTCTAAAGATGAATTTGTTGATGTCCCCCAAACAACTGCTGCATTTGGATCAATTGTATCTTGAATAGATTCCATAACATTACTAATTGCAAATAAAGATGCTTCTGGATTAATATTAAAGTGTACTAAAATACCTTTTGCACCTGTTAAAGACATTTTATCTAGCAATGGAGAATTAATAGCTTTTTCTAGTGCTTTTAATGCAGCACCCTCACCTTTTGCCCTACCTATTCCCATTAAAGCTAAGCCTTTGTATTCCATTAAAGTTCTAACATCAGCAAAGTCTGCATTAATATCAGAATCTCCTGGATTTAAAATAACTTCACACATTCCATTTACAGCTTGGTATAAGATATTGTCAACTTCTTTAAAAGCACTTTTTAATCCAATATTTTCGTCACATCCTTCTAAAAGTTTATCATTTGGAATAACAATAATGGAATCACTTGTTTTTTTAAGCTCTTCAAGCCCTAAATTAGCAAGGCCTGCTCTTTTTTTACCTTCCCAAGTAAAAGGTTTTGTTACAACAGAAACAGTAATTGCACCCATCTCTTTTGCTGCTTTTGCAACAATAGCTGCAGCACCAGTACCAGTACCACCACCAAGTCCAGCAGCTATAAACACAATATCTGCTCTTTCTAAAGCTTTTTTAATATCATCAAAACTTTCTAGTGCGGCATCTCGACCAACTTCTGGTTTCATTCCTGCACCAAGTCCTTTTGTAAGGATTGAACCCAATTGTATTTTTTTAGGAGCTTTTGAGACATGCAAAACTTGTAAATCTGTATTTGCAACTATTAAATCTACTTTGTATGCACCTTCATTAATCATATGATTAATCATATTGCAGCCACCACCGCCTACTCCAATAACAGAAATTTTCACTACATCTTCTGCTAATAATTGATTTGGCATTTGTGCTGTTATATTTGGATCAAATAAGTTATCATTATTCATTAAAACAACTCCGAAAGCTTTTTCCAAAGACCTGAAGGTCCTTTTGCTTTATCATTTTCAGAAAGCTTAGGAAGTTTATCTTCTACTTTCTTTTCATTATTAATATTATTTAAATTTTGACTAATATCATTTATATTTATATCATTATGTCTTGGTTGGTTAAAAACTTTTTTTTGTCTTAATTTTCTATTTGAATCTAATTCAAAATTTGGATTAGTATCCAAGCCATAAAGCAACAATCCTACTATCGTAGCCATTGTAGGGTCATCAAAATTAAAATACCCATTTCGAATATTTATAGGATTTGCAGTTTTTACTGGCATTCCTGCAAAAACTTCTTGAGCAAGTTCCTTTATGCCTTGAAGCTGACTCATCCCACCTGTTATAGTAATACCAGCTCCTAAAGAATTTGCAACACCACTTTTAAATATTTTATCTCTTGCAATAACTAAAATTTCTTCAACTCTTGCGTGGATTATAAGTTGCACTTGATCTAAAGGCATCTCTTTGCTGTTATTTTCATCACCAATTAAAGGAAACTTAATTTTACTAATATTATGTTCACTCTCTTCTGTCAAGCTTGCTGGAAGTAAATTTGCATATTTTAGTTTTAAAGTTTCTGCAGCACTTGCAGGCGTATGTAAAGTTACTGACAAATCATTTGTTATATGAGCAGAACCTACTGGTATAAAGTCATTAAATAAAACAGCTTTCTCTTTAAAACAAACAATATTCGTCGTACTTCCACCAATATCTAAAACAGCCGCTCCAAACTTTTTCTCTTGTTCGTCTAAAACTGAAATAGCTGATGCATAACCACTTAAAACAAAATTTGTAATCTCTAAATTTGAAGCTTTAATTGCTGATTGAATATTTACTAATGCTGTTTTTTTTGCAGTAACAATATAAACAGAAACTTCAAGTCTAGCTCCATTCATATTTAAAGGATTATCAATTAGTTGAGAATCATCAACTTTAAAATATATTGGTAAAACATGGACTACTTCATATTCTGGTACAATTGTAGCATTATAAAGAGCCATTTGCATAACTTGATTAATCTCAGATTGTGTAATTTGTCCATTAGGCACATTTACACTTCCACTACTTCTAAGCCCTTTTGTATAAGCAGAAGAAATAGAAACATAAGTTGAATCAATTGTTTCTAGAACGCCTTTACTTACTTTGTGTACAACATTTTTAATAGCTTGTGAAGCAGCTTCTATGTTGGTAATTAAACCTTTATTTACTCCTTCACTTTTCTCTGTATCTACACCTAAGATATTAATTTTATTGTTTAAATCATTCTGTGCAATTACTGCTGTTATACTAGTTGTACCAATATCAATTGCTAAAATTGTATTATTCAATTAGTTTTCCTTTGTACTCTCTTCTAAAAGTGATCGCACTTCATATTTTTTTTCTAAACTTTCAACCAAATTTTCTATAACTTCACTATTTTGTAATGATGTTAAAGTAGTCAATATTGATTCATTTTGTGAAGCATCAACTGCTTTTAATCTTGCATCATTTATCTTATAAACAACCAATTTATCAGCTACTTCTATAATACCCTTAGCTTCATTTACTTGAAATAATTTAGATAAAAATTCAGCTTGTTCATCTTGTGATAATCCTTGAATATTTACACTTGATGTTGCAGTTACATATCCTAAATTTTCACCTTTAAAATCAGCCAATAACTCTTGAGCTTGTTGAGCAACTTTTATTTGTCTTTCAGTAGATAAATACTCTTCCTTAACTTTAGGAAGTGCTTGTTCAAAGCTTAATGGTTGTGGTTGAATTTTTTTGTTTATTTTAATTACAATATATCCATCGTTTTGTAAAATAGGCTTTAATATTTCACCCTCTTTTGCACTATTTATAGCATCTATATCTTCTTGTGCAAAGTTTAATTCATTGATAAAAGAAGTTTGTTTATTTGTGAAAGTTTTATTTGCTTTTTTTAATTCTATATATGCCTTTAAGGCATCTTTTTTAGTAGCTTGAAGTAAAATTGCTTTTTTAATGTCTTCTTTAGCTTCCTCTAAAGTTTTAATCATTCCATCTTCTTTTGTGAATTCACTTTTAAATTTTGAATAATAGTCATTAATTTCAGCATCGCTTACTTCTTGACTTATTATATTGAAAACTTCTGTTTCTAATTCAAAAGCAGCATCTGAAAGAAAGTTGCCTTTATTCATCTCCCAATAAGGTCTTAACGAATCATCTTGAATATCTATTGTAACACTTTTAGAGTCTAATACTTTTACATCCACATTGTCTTCAATATCATATAAAGTTGCTACACTACTTACTTCATTTGCAGTAGGAGTTATATTAAATATTGTTTGCATCTTTTGCAAAATAACATCTCTTTTTAATGCTGCTTCAAAATCAGTAGGATTTGTTTGATTTTGTGTTAAAACTTTTAAATATGTGTCTTTGTCAAACTTTCCATCAATTTGAAATGAAGGCATTTGCACAAGTGTTTTCACAACATCTTCATTTGTAGCATCAAGTCCTAATTCATCTGCATATGATAAAAGTAAGTTTTTTTGTAATACTGAATTAAATGCAATTCCTTGAAGATTTAATTGCTGTGCTAATTCTTGATTAAACTGCGCCCCAAAAACATTTGAATATTGTTCATATAAATTACTATATTCTCTTTGATATTCAGCAATTGAAACTTCTCGTTCACCTACTATTGCAACTGTACCTTGACTTCTACTATAGTCATAAGACCCCCAACCAACAAAACCAGCACCAACAAAAGCTATCGTACTAATCCAAATAGTAATTACTAACCATTTTTTATGTCTTTGCATCCATGTAATCATAAATTATTTTCCCTAAAATTTTTGGCTTATGATACTGAAAAAAACTTTTAATCTAAGTTAAATCTCTCTTTAAATAAATCATTTATAACAGATTCTCTTTTTGTGGTCTCAATTCTTTTGCAAGCAGTTTTAAAAGCCTCTTCTTCCCCAACTATATAACACATCTTTTTAGCTCTTGTAATTGCAGTGTATAATAATTTTGTATTATGCATAATATAGTGAGAAAATGTCATAGGAATTAGTGCTGTTTCATACTCCATTCCTTGAGTTTTATGAATAGTTAAACAATAAGCTAAACTAAGTAATGATTCAAGTACATCAAAATCATAAAATACAACCATATCATCATTTGGATATAAAACTATACATCTATTTTCTTCAAAATCAAGTTTTATGATAAGTCCTAACTGTCCATTAAAAACACGTTTTTCTTCAAAATCATTTGATTGTTGTTTATATGCACTCATACTTTGTGCTTTC
>CAYJFN010000139.1:0-4609 GCA_964369325.1 uncultured Arcobacteraceae bacterium | reverse complement strand
AGAAATAGTATCTTAGACTTACTAAAATAGTTTTTAAACATAAAACTCCCTTCTTTCACCTTTTTTTTAAATACAATTTTAAAAATGTATAAAGGGTAAGTTATGTTTAAAACAATCTTTAAAACAGTTATTGCAACACTTTTTGTTGCAACTTTGGCGCATGCAAATGCACAGCAAATCTCGATTGCAACACTACTTGGACAAAGTGATTCATTAAACAATAAAGTTGTACAAGTAAAAGGTCAGGTTGTGAAAGTTTCAAAAAATATTATGAATACTGATTGGGTTCATGTACAAGATGAAAAAGGCAACAAAGTTATTTTTAGAAGCGTTTTTACAGATGTAAATGTTGGAGATAATGTAACTGCGAAGGGAACGGTTAACGCAAATGTTGATTATGGTTATGGTTATGCATATAAAGTAATCGTAGTTGATTCATCTTTCCAAAAAAACTAATCTAAATAATAAGGAATTTGATAAAAATTCCTTGTTATTAACTTCTTTATTCTTGCATCAATAGCTAATCATTATTGAAAACACTTTATCGTTTTATTTGGAATTAAATGCTATCATCTTGCCTTTAAAAATTTGAATTAAGAGAAAATATGAAAAAATCAATAGTTATAGCTTCTTTATTGGTATCTATGACAAGTCAAATATATGCTTCTTCTGAAGAATTACATAAAAATTTTATTGAAAATAATTATGGTAGTTTTTTTGAAGTTTATAATAAAATTAATATAAATAATAAAGAAAATAATTCAGAAGCTAAAATAGAAAACTTTTCAGATGGTGAAATAGATGGTTTTGATGATGAATTTACAGAAACACAAAATATTTTTGACCCATTAAGTGGCTATAATGAGATTATGACTGGTTTTAATGATGTTTTTTATACAGATGTTTTAATCCCAGTTGTTCGAACTTATAGAGATATTGTGCATGAAGATATAAGAACAGGTGTTTCAAATGTTTTTGATAATCTTTTATTTCCTGTTAGGTTTATAAATAATGTTTTACAATTAAAATTTTCAAATGCCACAGAAGAACTAGGTAGGTTTGTTTTGAATTCTACTTTAGGACTTTTAGGAATCTTTGATATTGGAACTAAAGCAGGATTGCAAGAGCATGATGAAGATTTTGGACAAACTTTAGGATACTATGGAGTTGGAAGTGGATTTCATATAGTTCTTCCTTTCTTAGGTCCTTCAAATTTTAGAGATATGTTTGGATTAGCTGCAGATTCATATGCAAATCCATTATCAGCAAATGTTGGATATGAACCTTATCAAATACCGCATAATAGTTTAGAAGGACTAGGATATCAAGTAGTTTTACTGGTAAATGATAGCTCTTTTACTGCAGATGAATATTTAGAATTAAAAAAAGATGCAATTGAGTTATATCCATTTTTAAGAGATGTGTACGAACAAAATAGAGAAAAACTAATTAAGGAGTAATATAATGAGAAACTTAAATAAATTATTAAAACCAATTTTTGCGATGATAATTTTGATTAACATAGCTTATGCTTTACAAGAGGATAAAATTTCATCAGTGATGAGACAAAAAGTAGAAGAATCAACAAAAGTTTTACAAAATAAAGAATTAAGTAAAGATTCAAAGCACGATGAAATATTTAAAATTTTTGATTCTGTTTTCGATTATGAATTGATGTCGAAACTAAGTCTTGGGAAACAATGGAACTCTTTAAATAAAGAGCAAAAAGAACTTTTTACAAATAGTTTTGAGAATAAACTAAAAAATTCGTATGTAGATAAGCTTGATTTATATACAAATCAAGAGGTTATTGTAAAAGATTCCAAAAAAATAAAAAGTTCAAGAATAGAGCTTACTATGCAAGTAATTGGAGACAAAGAGACACTAGATATCATTTATAAGTTTTACAAAGATTCAAATGATCATTGGTTTATTTATGATGTAAATATTTTAGGAGTAAGTATTATTCAAACATACAGAAACCAGTTTGTAGGAGTTTTGCAAAAAGGTAGTTTTGAGGAACTGCTTGAAAAACTAAATAAAATAGAAGTAGCTACAAATTAAACTAGATGTTTAAAAATATTTATGAGTCATTTGTTTTAAAGTATCCACTAAGGATACTTTTTATAACAGTATTTGCAATTATTCTTTTAGGAACAAATGTTAGACATCTAGAAATTGATGCATCTTCTGATACTTTATTATTAGAAAATGACAAAGATTTGCAGTATAGTAGACTCATAAATAAAAGATACCAAAATCAAGATTTTTTACTCATCGCTTTTGAAATAAAAGATGATTTACTCTCAAATAAAAATTTAAATACAATCAAACAATTATCTCAGGAGTTAGAAAAACTGCCTTTAGTTGATGGCATTACTTCAATTTTAAATGTTCCTTTATTATATTCATCTTCTAAGAGTTTGCAAGACTTAGTTAATGAAATACCTACTTTGCAAACACACAATAATTTAGATAAGAAATTAGTGAAAAATGAACTTTTAACTTCTCCATTGTACAAAAATGCATTAGTTAGTGCTGATTTTGAAACTACCTCTATTTTAGTTCATTTAAAGTTTGATCAAAAGTTTTTTGATTTAATTGAAGCAAAAGAAGAACTTGAATATAAAGAGAAAAATGAAATTTTAACACCTAATGAAAAAGCAGAATTAGAAAAGATTTTACTAGAATACAGACAATATAGAGACTTGCAAAGACAAAAAGAGCATGAAAATATTAAAAAAATTCGTCAAATTGTAGAAAAATATGAGAATGACTCGACAAAACTCTTTTTAGGTGGAGTTACTATGATAGTTGACGATATAATTTCTTATATAAAAAGTGATTTGGTTATTTATGGTGGAGCACTTTTTGCTATTTTAATTCTAATTTTATGGTTTATATTTAAAGAGTTAAAATGGATTTTAACTTGTGTGGTAATTTGTAGTCTAAGTGTTTTAGCAGCAATTGGAGTATTGGGTCTATTTGGCTGGCAAGTTACTGTAATTTCTTCAAATTTTATTTCACTTCAACTAATCATCACACTATCGATTATTTTACATTTAATTGTTCAGTATAAAGAGTTTAATGTAAAACTACCCCAAGCTTCACAAAGAGAGTTAGTATTAAAAACTGTTACAGCAAAATATCAACCATCATTTTTTGCTATTATTACTACAATTGCTGGCTTTTCTTCACTGGTAGTTTCAAATATAAAGCCTGTTATCAATCTTGGGCTTATGATGAGTATGAGTATATTATTATCGTTAATTATTGTTTTTATAGTTTTCCCAACAATTTTAATGCTATTTAAGAAATCTCCAAATAATCCATTAAGTGATAAACATATATTCTCAATCACAAATCTTTGTTCATATGCTGTAATAAATAACGGAACAAAAATTGTTTTAATCAGTGTTTTTGTATTTACATTATCTATTTGGGCATCTTCAAAACTAATAGTAGAAAATAGTTTTATAAATTATTTTAAAAAATCAACTCCAATTTATCAAGGCATGGAAGTAATTGATCAAAAATTAGGTGGAACAACACCATTAGATATTATTATTGATTTTAAAGATGTGAAAAATATCGATAAAAATCAAGAGAGTAATGATGAGTTTTTAGATTCATTTGAAGATGAATTTGCACAAGATGAAGATAGTCCAGAATATTGGTTTACTCCTAATAAAATGGAAGTAATAACAAAAGTACATAACTATCTACTTTCATTAGAAGAAATAGGAAGTGTTCAATCTTTAGCAACACTTTTAGAAGTGGGTAAAAAGTTAAATGACAATAAAGAATTAGATAGTATTTTACTTGCACTTGTTTATAATCAACTACCAAATGAATATAAAAAGATTATTCTTTCTCCATATATTGATATAGAAAATAATCAAGCTAGAATTACAACAAGAGTGATTGATTCTAGTGATGAATTAAGAAGAGACGAGTTTCTAAAGAAAATTCGAATGGATTTAACAATTTTATTAAAAGACGATGATGTAAATTTTCAAACAACAGGTTTAATGGTTCTGTACAACAATATGTTACAATCTCTTTTTGATTCACAAATTGCAACTTTGGGAGTAGTTCTTTTAATACTATTTATTATGTTCATAATTTTATTTAAATCAATAAAAATTGCACTAATTGCATTGGTAGTAAACATAATACCAGTAAGTGCAATTTTTGGGATTATGGGAATATTAAATATTCCATTAGATATTATGACAATTACAATAGCTGCAATTACTATTGGAATAGGAGTAGATGATACTATTCACTATTTACATAGGTTTAAAGAAGAATACTATAAATGTGGTAATTACGTTCACGCAATGCAAAAATCACATGAAAGTATAGGTTATGCTATGTACTATACTTCTTTGACAATAATTTTAGGTTTTGGCATTTTAATACTATCAAACTTTATACCAACTATTTATTTTGGATTATTAACGGTAGTTGTAATGTTTATAGTTTTGCTAGCAGATTTGTTACTACTACCAAGATTATTAATAATTTTTAAGCCATTTAAATAACTACAAAAAAGAATTTCAAAATTTAAGCGAACATTAAAGAAAACCACTTGACAAGAGAAAAA
>CAYJFN010000138.1:0-4666 GCA_964369325.1 uncultured Arcobacteraceae bacterium | reverse complement strand
GAACTGCATTTGCTAAAGGTGCTATTGAAATTTTATTAGAAAATAAAGTTGTACCAATTTTAAATGAAAATGATGTAACTGCAAATGATGAATTATTATTTGGAGACAATGATCAACTTGCAGCACATGCAACGCATTATTTTGAAGCAGATTTATTAGCGATTTTGACAGATATAGATGGATATTATAATAAAAATCCACATGAATATAATGATGCAAAACTTTTAAAATTTGTTGATAATATAACTGATGAAATGCTTCAAGCACAACATTCACCTAATAACAAGTTTGCGACAGGTGGAATTGTAACAAAATTAAAAGCAGCTCATTTTTTAATGCAAAGAAACAGTAAAATGTATTTAAGTAGTGGCTTTGATTTAACATATGCATATGAATTTTTAATAAACAATAACCATCAAGGTGGAACATTATTTGGAGCAAAATAATATGAAAAAAAGAGTTGTTTTTATGGGAACGCCCCAATATGCAACACAAATTTTTGAAACTTTAATAAATTCGAATTATGAAGTAGTTGCCTTGTTTACTCAACAAGATAAACCTGTTGGAAGAAAACAAATACTTACTCCTCCTCACATTAAACAATATTGCCTTGATAACAATTTAAAAATTCCAATTTTTCAACCAGAAAAATTAAAAAATAATGATGAATCTATTAATCAGCTAAAAGAAATAAAACCAGATTTCATAATTGTAGCCGCTTATGGGCAACTTCTTCCTAAAGAAATTTTGGATATTGCTCCTTGTATTAATTTGCACGCATCACTTCTTCCATTGTATAGAGGTGCTAGCCCAATTCAAGAAGCACTCTTAAATGATGATGCTTTTACAGGAGTTACATCAATGCTTATGGAAGAAGGTCTAGATACAGGAGATATTTTAGGTTTTAAATATCTTAAAATTGACTCTTCTATGTTAGTGGCTAATGCTTTTGAAGAGCTTTCAAAAATTGCAGCAAGTTTAACAATAGATACATTAGACAAATTTGATTATATTTTGCCTAAGAAACAAAATGATTCACTTGCATCTTTATGTAAAAAAATTAAAAAAGATAATGGAATCGTAGATTTTACAAATGCAAAAAAATTATATTTAAAATATAAAGCATACTCATTTTGGCCAGGAATTTTTATATCTTCTGGATTGAAATTAAAAGATATTGAATTTTGTGAGAATAACTCAATTAATAACGAAGGTGAAATATTAGAAATAACAAATGATTATGTTTTAATTGGTTGTAAACAAGGAAGTATAAAAATTAAAATTTTACAAGCTCCATCAAAAAATGAAATGAAAGCGACTGATTATATAAGAGGAAAAAGATTAATTGTAAAAGATATTCTTCAATAACTATTGAAGAATATAGTAAAAAATACTAATAGAAAAAAATGAAAAAAGTACACCAATTACTAGTGTATTAATTGCAAGTTTTTCATCTAATTTCTCTTTTATTGCTAAAATAACTGCCGTTGTCATTGCTGGCATTGCAACTTCTAAAATTGTTGTTTTTATCCAAGTTTCATCTATATTATAAAAATAATAAAAGCATACAAGTACAATAGTTGGTAATATTATCATTTTAATGACTATTGAGCTCAAAACGATTTTAAATTTGTAAAATGCATCTTTTAATTCTAACTTCATCCCAATAGCTATCATAGCAATTGGAACTAAAGTTGAACCTAGAGTATCCATAGTATTTAAAATTAAAGCAGGTATTTCAAAATTTTTTACAACTAATGTTACAAAAAACATAATAATTGGTGGAAAAAATAAAATATTTTTTGTTACTCTTTTTATATTTATACTTTGACCATTTCCATAGCTAATTATAACCATGCCAACACTAACAAGTAGTAAAAAAGAGCCAAATAAGTCATATATAATAGCATAACTTAAAAACTCTTCTCCATAAAAAGCTGAAATATAAGAAAAACCAACAAAAGAGGTGTTTCCAAAACTAGTTATTAATATAAATGTTGCAAGAGATTTTTTTTCAAGTTTTAAGAGTCTTCCAATAAAAAATGAAAACACAATAGTTAATAATATAATTGTATTAAACATTAAAATAAGCCAAATAGTATTTATGGATAATTCAAGTGGATAAATATTAACAAATATAATTGCTGGAAGTGAAAAGTAAATAACAAATTCTACTAATTCTTTTGAATTGTCTCTAAAAAGAATTTTAAATATATAGCCAAAAGTTAAATATAAAGCAATTGGCAAAACAGAACTAATCATATTACTCTTTTTACAAAATTATAGTTAATAAACTCTTGTATTTAAATTATATATAATGCTAGTCATGAAATTAATAATACTAGAAGAGATAGATTCAACTCATACCTATTTAAAAGAGTATATAAGACTAAATGGATACAAAGAACCAATCTGTGTAATGGCACATATGCAAACAAATGGAATTGGAAGTAGAGGAAATAATTGGCAAGGCACTAAAGGAAATCTCTTCTTTTCATTTGTGTTAGAAAAGAATAGTTTACCAAGTGATTTACCACTTCAGTCTACATCTATTTATTTTTCATATGTCCTTAAAAAGATATTAGAAGTAAAAGGTTCAAAAGTATGGCTTAAGTGGCCAAATGATTTTTATGTTGAAGATAAAAAAATAGGAGGAACGATAACTTCTATGAATAAAAATTTATTATATTGTGGAATAGGACTAAATCTTATATATGTAGATAAAGAGTTTGGTTGTTTAGACATAGAATTGTCTCCCAATGAGATTTTAGAAGAGTACTTTTTACAATTAAATAATTTTGTTCCATGGAAGAATATTTTTAGCCAGTTCGTGATAGAATTTCAAAGAAGTAAATTTTTTAGTTCAACAATAAATGGTAAGAAAGTTTCTTTAAAAAATGCTACACTAAATGACGATGGTTCAATTTGTGTAGATGATACAAGGGTGTTTAGTTTAAGATGATAACAGAAATAATAGCAATTGCAAACCAAAAAGGTGGTGTTGGTAAAACAACAACTGCAGTAAATTTAAGTGCAGCATTAGCACTTGAAGGGAAAAGAGTATTATTAATAGATGCAGATCCACAAGCAAATGCAACAACCTCTTTAGGTTTTCAAAGAGATACATATGAATATAATATTTACCATGTTCTTTTAGGTACAAAAGAGCTTTCAGAAATTATTTTAGATAGCGAAATAGAAAATCTAAAAGTAGCTCCTTCAAACATAGGTCTTGTTGGAATAGAAAAAGAGTTTTATAAAAACACAAATGAAAGAGAACTTATTTTAAAAAGAAAAATTGATCCAATTAAAAAAGATTTTGATTATATTATTATTGATTCACCTCCAGCATTAGGACCTATAACAATTAATACTTTAAGTGCAGCAAACTCTGTTTTAATACCAATTCAGTGTGAATTTTTTGCGTTAGAAGGATTAGCTCAGTTACTTAACACAATTAAGTTAGTAAAGCAAACAATAAACAGACAGTTACAAATTAGAGGTTTTTTACCAACTATGTACAGTGAACAAAACAATCTTTCAAAACAAGTTTTTGCTGATTTGGCACAACATTTTGAAAATAAATTGTTTAAAGTAAGTGAAGACTCGTACGTAGTAATTCCAAGAAATATTAAATTAGCAGAAAGCCCAAGTTTTGGGAAACCAATTATGTTATACGATGACAAAGCAATTGGTACAAGAGCATATACAAATTTAGCAAGAGCAATAGTAGGATAAGATTATGGCATTAGGAAGAGGACTTAGCGAGTTATTAGGAGAAGTTGAAACGGCATACAATAGGTCAACTTCTTATTCAAATTCAGGTGTAACAGAGATTGATGTTGAGAAAATAAAGCCAAATCCTAATCAACCAAGAAAAATATTTGATGAAGAAAAGCTTAAAGAACTAAGTGAATCTATAAAGAGACATGGGTTATTGCAACCAGTTACAGTTATTCAAGATGGTGAAGATTCTTTTACTTTAGTTGCAGGAGAGCGAAGATTAAGAGCACATAAATTAGCAAATTTATCTACTATTAAAGCAGTTATTACAAATATTGAAGAGTTGCAGTTAAGAGAAGTAGCTTTAATTGAAAATATCCAAAGAGATGATTTAAATATTATTGAATTAGCATACTCTTATGCACAACTAATAAATGAACATAATATTACTCATGAAGAGTTGTCAAATAGAGTTTTTAAAAGCAGAAGTTCAATTACTAATACACTAAGACTTTTGCAGCTAAGTTCATATGTACAACAACATTTAGCAAATGGAAAAATAAGTGCAGGTCATGCCAAAATTCTTATTGGGCTAAGAGATGATGAACAAAAACTTGTAGTTGATTCAGTTGTTGGTCAAAAATTATCTGTTAGAGAAACAGAAAACTTAGTTAAAGAGTTAAAAAATCCAAAACTACCTAAAGAGAAAAAAACTAAAGAATCTAATAATGATTTTGATTTAAATGATTTAAATACGATTATAGCAGATTTAAAATCAAATAAGTTAAAAGCTAAATTAGATGGCAAATTTTTTAAAATAGAGATATCTTCTCAAGATGATATAGATAAAATTTCCAAATATTTTTGTAACACTTTTTAAAATTTCCTTGTAAATTTTCTACATTTAAACTCTTATTATACTTAATTTTGATAAAATTGTGCA
>CAYJFN010000137.1:0-4790 GCA_964369325.1 uncultured Arcobacteraceae bacterium | reverse complement strand
TAATTGAAGATAAAGATATGAGAATAGATACTTATAGAGCAAGTGGTGCAGGTGGGCAACATGTTAACAAAACAGAGAGTGCTATTAGAATTACTCATATTCCAACAGGAATTGTAGTTCAGTGTCAAAATGATAGAAGTCAACATAAAAATAAAGCAAGTGCTTTAAAGATGCTAAAATCAAGATTATATGAGCTTGAACTTGAAAAACAACAAGCAACAAAAGATGGTGTTGAAAAAAGTGAAATTGGTTGGGGGCATCAAATAAGATCTTATGTGCTTCAACCATATCAACAAGTAAAAGATACTAGAAGTGGAATAGGTTACTCAAATGTAGATGCCATTTTAGATGGTGATATTACAAAAATAATAGAAGATGTTCTAATAGCTACTTCTATATAATTACTTATTGCAAATAGTTTTATAAGGACAGTAAAGACAAGTCGTTGCCTTGTCGCACTGTTCAAAGTTTACTTGACTGGTTTTTAACTCTTTAAGTATTTTTTCTAAGAGTATTATCTTCTCATCAATTACTAACTCTTCTAATAATTTTGTGTTATTTAAATCATAGTAATAAGATGTAACTTTATAGTTTTGAATATTTTGCTCTTCTAAGAAGTTTTGCATAGCAAGATAATAAAACTCTAATTGAAAATCAACTGAATTCTCATAGGTTTTTAGTGTGTCTATACTTATAGAAGAACTTGTTTTATAGTCAATTATTTCAAAAGAATTTTCATCATTATTTATTTTATCAATTCTATCAATAACACCTTTTAAAGTAGTATTGTTATATTTAAACTTAAAAGGATGCTCTGTTTTGAAAACTCTTTTATTTTTCGATTTAAATTCATTTTTTTCATTTTGAATAAATTTTTCAAGCTTTCTTCTCCAAAGTTCTAAATCTAGAATCATAAAAGGATTTGATTGCTTTATTTGTAAAAAATAATTATCTAATGAATTGTTAGAAAAAGATTCATCTATGAAGTTGTGATTTTTATAAAAATTTTCCAGAATAGTATGAATAGCATTTCCTATTTCAAAACTTTGTGGTTTTGGGCTAAAGTGGTGCTCTTTTATTTTTGCAATATATGAAAAATAGTATTTTCTTTTACATTGTAAATATGTTTTAAGTGAAGTAGCTGACCACTCTTGTAAAGATAAATCAATATCTATTATTATTTCTTCATTAAAATGATGTATTGGTAAATTTTCAAGAAGTAAGCTTTTGTATACATTGTCATAAACTACTTCATTAACTTTGACATCAAACAATTCGCTTGCAAATCGACTAATACTACTTTGGTCATTTTTTATATAACTTACATAAACTTCTTTTGCATTTTTACATAATTCATAGTAGTAATATTTTTGAAGATTTTCTCTATCATTTTTTGTTGGTAGATTTGAATGTTTTTTTACACTTGTAGAAAGAAATTTATCTTTAATACTTCTTTTGGGAACTGTATCTTCATTAAAATCAACGATAACCAAACCTTTAAAATCTAATCCTCTTGTTTCAAGTAATCCCATTACTGTTATTGCAAATCCTGTTGTATCATCAATTTTAATTGCATTTATTTTTTGAAGTAAAAACTTATAAACCTCTTTTAGTGTTAAGCTATCATTATAGTTAAAAACAATATTTTCTAAAGCATAACACTCTTCTTCAAATTTTTCTAAAATATCTTCATTTGTTTCATCTTGTTTTAAATATTGAGTTAGTAAAACAAAAATATCTTTTGTTATTTGCTTGTTCCAAGAGTTTTTGAAATTTTGTAAAATGTATTCAAAATCAAGTTTCAAAAATTTAATATAATCAATTTCTTTTTTTTCATCATTGGTTAAATATTCATATAAAGCATGGGCTTTTGTATAAAGTTTTGAAGTAGTTATGCTTCTTCCCATAGCATAGTTAAAATATGAATCTGTATCAAAAAGTTCAATTTGTTCAACAAACTTTTCATTTGGAACAATTACTGCAATTTCGTGTGGTTTTAAGCCATTTTCTATCATAGTTGTAATTGATTTTTTTATAAATCCTATTTGATTTGTTCTTAGTGCAAAACCATTTATTTGTATATTTTGTTTCTGTTTTATATTCTTTTTTTCTTCTATTATTAGTTTGTTTGATATATTTAAAATGTAATTATGATTGGTTTTTAAATCAAATCCATAGTTTATAAATTTTTCATATGATTTTTTATTGTATTTATTTGTTTTTAAATGAATAATAAGTTTAGTATGTTTTGCAATTTGTGTAATTAAATTAAATTCAAAATGAGTAAAGTATCCTTCAAAATAAATATTAACTTCTTCAAATTGAGATAAGAAATCTTTATTTATAACATATTTTCTAGGTAAAGTTATCTTATCAACATAATTGTTTTTATCTAATAAATCGCAATATCTTGTATAAATTTCTTCAAGTATTCGCAAGTGATCTTCATAAAATTCGTATGTATCTGCTTTTTGTATTGAAGAAAACTCTATATTCTCAGCGCTAAGTTCACCAAAAAATCTAAAAATATACTCACTTTGATTAATAAAGTCATTAAAGTTATTTAAAATTCCTAACTTTTCAAACTCTTTTACATTTGTAGATTCTTTTAAAAATAAAAATCTTCTTTCTTCATCAATATAGTTTAAATTCCCGATGTTAATAGATTTAAAAATAAGGTCATCAATAGTTAAAGTAGGGTGCAAGAGCCTATTTGAATTGTCTTGTGAGATAAAGTTTCTAATAGCTCTTGAGGTTGGGAAAACGAATAGTTTTTTATATTGCATTTGTTTTAATAAATATATAACCCGTTTGATTTTCTACAAAGATTTTTCCTGTGATATTATAGTTTCCAATATGTGGTAATGAGAACTCTTTGTTGTAGCTGTCGTTAGCATAATTAAAATCATTAAAATCATAGTCATTTTTATTGTAGGTTGGGGTCATTATTCTTAGTTCTATTTTTGCATTATCAATTGATTTGCCACTTTTTTTATCTTTTATTGTAATAACTAAAGTATTATTTTGTGTATTTAAAATATTTTTATGAGTTGATTTTTTTTCAATAACTCTTTGTGAATATTTTATATCTTCAAAAGTAAGTCCAAAAACTTCACCATTTAGCTCTAACTCAAAGTCATAGTTTTGAAGAAACTCTTCATTTGAAAATGCAATTTTGTTGTAATTTTCATCAACATCATGATATGAATTTAAAAAACTTTCATCTTTATAAACTGGACTTTGTGAAGCACTATATATTGTCCAAACTATTTTTGACATTACATATACAAAAAGTATTATAAAAAAATGGGGCCAATAATTTCTTCTTTTTTTCATTTTTTTCCTATTTCTTTTTCGCTCTTAAAACGGCAACTGTATATGCCGCAATTCCTGTAACTATAACAAAATACATAAAGACTTTCCAAATAGTTCCAAAAGTCTTTCCACTACTTTCAATTCCTGTTTCTAAAGTAATATTTTTACTTTGAGCAACTTCATCAGCAATTTGTGCATATCCATTAAAGAGTGCTGCACTTACTTTAGCATATATTTGATTCTTGTCTTTTGAAGCTAGTAATGGTATAACATAATCATTTAAAACTTCATTTTTATCAATAGTTTCTTTTAAATCTGGTGATGTAAATAAGTTTACATGAGTTTGTTCTACTGATATACTTAGAAGAACATATGAGCCACTAAGAGTTTTTAGAATATTACTTTCATACTCTTTTGTCATTTTTAGTTTTTCTTCCATGGTCAAATTGTTTGAAATGTTGTAGTTGTTCTTTGCAAAAACATAAATTTTTGTACCTGTTTTTGTTTGAACTTCAGAGCCAATTTGATTGATTTTTTCAATAGCTCTTGGATCAATTAAGCCATCACTGCTTAAAACGAAATCTATTTTGCTTGCTTGTATGGGTGATATAAAAAAAAGTAGAAGTGCAAAAAGCACTCCCACTTTTAAAATAGTTATCTTTTTCAAATTAACCAACGAATATTCTATCTGGAGATAGAAACGAAAGATAAATAGATAGTCCTGCCATTACAACAAGTAAAATACCAATAATTTTATCCATAATATACTCTCCTTATTTATCTATTAGTTCATAGTATTTTGCATTATCTTTACTATTAAACTTAATAGCATTAATGTCTTGGTTAATCTTGTAGTAGTTTGTAGCTTCATTGTTTTGAACACTTATTCCCCAAACAGTAAGTCCAACAAGAATAGATAACAACAATACAGTGGCAATTAGCATACCGGTAATTCCATGTATACCAAAAATTCCTCTTTCATTCTCATTCATTTGTGTATTATTTGCCATATTACTCTCCTAAACTTCTAAGATAACTAGCAAGGGCTTTTATTTGTACATCATTTAATCTTCCACTAAATGATGGCATTTCTCCAATTATACCCTTTTTACCATTAGATAATACATTAGCAAGTAATACATCATCATATGCAAGTAAATTAGGAGATGAACCGCTTAATCCTTTACCATCTGTACCATGACAAGCAGCACAAACAGCTAGATAAATATTTTCACCATTACCTTTCATTCCATTTGCTATATATGAAGCCACAGTTTTTGCATCAGCATCAGATATAGGAGCACCTGTGTTGGCATTAAAAAGGCCATCTTGTCCTGGCATTACGCCAAGTGGATAACCTAAGTTACCTGCTGGATTTTTACCAATTGCAGCAGAACCATGTTTAATAACTGCTTCAATCGCATCTGCACTCATTCTTTTTGTAAGATCTTGTGCTTTTCCATTAATACCTTCTG
>CAYJFN010000136.1:0-4819 GCA_964369325.1 uncultured Arcobacteraceae bacterium | reverse complement strand
TTGGAAAAATCAGGCATAAAAAAAGGATTCTCAAAGGAGGAGGAAGAGAATCCTTTTCATTAAGACAATAAAAGAGATTTAAGCGACTAAAGGAGGGAGGAAAAGGGTCACCTAAACTCCTATCTCTTAATTTGTAAAAGAATTATAATATATGCAATGTGTAATAATCGTGAAGATTTATTAAAATATTTAAATTTTCTAAAAAAATCTGATAAAATAATAATGACACTATTTAGTCATCTTCACAAATGGCTTTTAATCTAAAGGATAATAATGATTTTTAGAATATTAACTTTTATTTTACTTACAAGTTCAACTATTTTTGCCAATTCTTTATCAATAGAAGAAATACCAAATATTACTATTACTTGGGCAGGAATTGCTTGTTTATTAATCTTTATCATAGGATACTATTTTTGTGCACTTGAAGAAAAGTATGGTATAGACAAATCAAAACCTGCTTTGTTTATGGGTGTGTTTATGTTTATTTTAGTTGGTATTTACTACTTTTTGAATAACTTAGATTTAAATTTAGTGCATAATCACTTAAATGGATTAATCTTAGGCATAGCTGGGATTTTCTTTTTCTTATTTGTAACTATGACATACATTGAATCACTTGTTTTAATGGGTGTATTTGATAGATTAAAATACAAAATATTTTTAAAAGCATACACTTATAAACAAATTTTTTGGCTTACTGGATTTGCTGCATTTTTCTTTTCTCCAATTGCAGAAAACTTAATAACTGCTCTTATACTAGCTACTGTCTTAGTAACCATCGATAAAAAAAGAAAAGATTTTTTAGTTCCTAGTGCTATAAATGTTGTAGTTGCTTCAAATGCTGGTGGTGTTTGGTCTGGGTTTGGGGATATTACAACATTAATGGCTTGGGAAGCACAAAAAGGTAGTTTTACTGATTTTATCTTTTTATTTCCTGCTTCTGCTTTAGGATATATTACAACAGCTTATTTTTTATCAAAATTTGTTCCAAATGAAGTTCCAAATTATGAAATGAAGCAAGGAATTAAACCAAAAGTACATGAAGGTGCAAAGATAATAATTGCCCTTGGCTTACTTACCATTATTATCTCAATTTTATCACATCATATTCTTCATCTTACAGCTATGTGGGGAATGATGTTTGGTTTATCGCTACTTAATTTATACTCTTATTGGTTAAAAAGAAGATGTGGAAATGATTATTTTAATGTATTTCGTACAATTGCAAAAATAGAAAACAATACATTGCTTTTCTTTTTTGGTATTCTTTCCGCAGGAAGTATCTTATATTTTACTGGTTGGTTAGCAATGATAGAAATTGCATATGAATCAAATATATCAGGAGGAATTTGGACAAATGTAGGTGTTGGATTTTTATCTGCATTTATTGATAATATTCCTGTAATGTCAACTATACTAAGAGTCAATCCAACTATGCAAATTGATGAATGGATGCTTGTAACTCTTACAACAGGTGTTGGCGGGTCTATTTTGGCTTTTGGAAGTGCTGCTAGTATTGCAGTAATGGGTAAACTTTATGGTATTTACACTTTTAAAGCTCATTTTAAATATGCTTGGACTATTGTAATTGGTTATTTTGTCTCTATTGGTATTTGGTATTTACAATATGAAGTTTTGGGTTGGTATATAAAATAGGCATATTAAATTTACTCTTATGTTATTTTGATAATATTGCGGTTTTAATTTAACAAAAAGGGTAATTTTGAGAAACAAAATTCTTATTACAAGCTTGATTTTAAGCACAACTTTCGCATTTGGATTTGATTTAAATGCAATAAAAGATGCAGTAAAACAAAAAGTTACTGAGTCAACAACTACAAACTCACAGACTTCTACAGATATACAAAACTCAATAACTAATTTATCTGATTCTACTATTTCTAGTGGTCTAAAAGAAGCTTTAAAAAGTGGTGTAACTTATGCTATAGATACACTAGGAGCTGAAAATGGATTTTTAAACTCATCAGTAAAAATCCCATTGCCTGAAAATATTGCAAAAATAGAGAGTGCAATTAGAGCTGCAGGTGGTGGACAAATTGCAGATGATTTAATTAACTCTATGAACAATGCTGCAACACAAGCTGCTCCAAAAACAGCAGAAATATTTTTAAATGCTATTGACAATATGTCACTTGAAGATGCTCAAAATATATTAACAGGTTCAAATAGCGCAGCAACTGATTATTTTAAAGCAAATTCGCAAGCATCTTTAACACAAATTATTTTACCAATTATTCAAAGTGCTATGAAAAACAATCAAGTAGCAACTTATTATAATGCTGCAAATGAGTTTTACAAAACAAATTTAAAAGACACAGTTGAAAATTCACAGCTTATAAGCTTGGCTAAAGATTTTAAAGTTGACTCATTTTTACCAACAAGTAGTGAAGCTAATTTAGATGAGTATATTACTCAAAAAGCTATTGATGGACTTTTTACTATGATTCAATCAAAAGAAGAGGCTATTAGAACAAATCCTATTGAACAAACAACAGCTATTTTAAAAGAGGTTTTTGGAAACTTCTAAGCATAAAGTAGACTCTTTTTTGAGTCTACTTAACTTCATTGTTTACTAAAACATCATTTTGATAATATACAGAAAGCTTTATATCTGGAACTTCAAGATTGTTTTTTGCAAGTTATGCTTAATTTTTAAAACCACTCCAAAATTTGGAATTGTTTATTTTTAGTATTTTTTTGTGAACAAATCTATTGTAATTATGATTTTTTAACCCTCTTGTGAACAAGTCCACGCAGAATCTTTTCGGAAACTCATAGCTTCAACTTTTGAAAAGTTGATGTAAAGTGTTGCAGTAAAATTAAGAATGGACTCGTCCATTATGGGAAAGAAGATAAAGATTTTGGAAAAATCAGGCATAAAAAAAGGATTCTCAAAGGAGGAGGAAGAGAATCCTTATATTAAGAAAATAAAAGAGATTTAAGCGATTTAAAGGAGGGAGGAAACATCCTTAAATCTCTTACTTCCTTAATTTGTAAAAGAATTATAATACATACAATGTGTAATAATCGTGAAGTTGTTAATTCACAAACAAATTTCTATATCTTCTAGCAAATAAGGGTACTTTAGTTTTATATCATTATTTTTAATATATTCTAAAGTAGTATGAGAAGCGTGGATTAAATACCCATTTTTCACACTTAAACTATCTAAAATCTTTGTAGCTTGTAAATAGTTTAGATGATTGCCTTCGCTTTTTCTCTCATCATAACAAGCATCTATAAAGATATAATCAAAGGAAAAATTTTTTAAATATTGCATACTTTCATCTTCTATTTTTGAACAATCTGTTAAATAAGCAACTGTTTTGTTTGATGTTTGTATCATATAGCCTAAGCAGTTTTTAGAGTGCTTAAGTGGGATAGTTGTAAAGCTTATATCTTCACAAACAATTGTTTCAAAACCTTCAAGGCTTTTGTAAGAAATTGAGTGTTTGTGTTTAAACAAATCTGCAAAGCCCTCATTGTCTTTTGGATGGTAGCAAATAAGATTATTTGCACTATATCTTAGTCTTAAAAGTCCTAAACAGTGGTCTGCGTGAAAATGAGTTAAAAAAACAGTTGTTATATTTTTGCCATCAAAAATTTCACAAATATTTTCAACTCCAGCATCTAGTAGTATGATGTTGTTATTTACTTCTATATATGCAGAAGTTGGAAGATTTTTCTTTTTATTTTGTCTATAAAAAGTGCAAATATCACAACTGCAATTATGTACAGGAATACTAGCACTATCGGCACTACCTAAGAATTTCAACTTCATTTTGAATACCTTTTATTTGATAATTTATTATTGCTAAAAGAACAACAGCAATAAAAGTAACTGTTACTAAAAATACCGAAGATAAAACTCCTCCAAAATTTTCAAGTAAATAAGCAAAGCCAAAAGGCACCATAGAAGTAATAATCAATCTAAAAAGATTTAATCCTCCTGTGGTTTTGCCGTATCCATCTTTACCGAATAAATATAAAGGTAAAGTTCCTCTTACAATATCGCTTAAACCTTGTCCTGCACCATATAAAAGTACAAACAATAATGCAATGATATAATCATATCCGCTAAAAAGTAAAGCAGTTAAACCTAAAGCCATAATAAGTGTTGAAAATAAGGCAGTTATCATAGGAGTTGTTTTTTTTGAAAAGAGCATATCTGTAACTCTTGCAACAACTTGCACAGGTCCAATCATAGCCCCTAAAGCAACTGCTGTTGCTGCTTCTATACCAAAAGTTTTAAAAAGAGCTAAAAATTGAGTTTGAAGAGCAGTAATAGGAATAGCAATAAGTGAAAAGGCAATTGCTAAAAGTAGGAGTGAATTTCGTTTTAGTTTTCCTTCTAGGTAAATACTATCTTCTAAACTCTCTTCTTTTAAATCTTTGTTATTTACTAATAAATTTGGTTTTAGTACAAAATAATGAATTGGTAAAGCTATTAATATATGAAACAAAGCTAATACTAAATATACCTCTTGCCATGAAATGCGTGTAAGCAAATAAGTAATCAAAGGCCAAAATATGGTTGAGGCAAATCCTGCCATAAAAGTTATTTGGATTATGGGAAGTCTAGCTTTATTTCCAGCAAGTTGTGAAAAAGCTACAAAAGCTGCTTCATATAAAACAAGAACTGATACCATTTCTAAAAATAGTATTGCAAATATAAAGTGCAGTTTTGTTTGAACAAGTGAAACAAAAAATAGTCCCAACGCACACAAAACTGAGCCTAAACTCATAAGGTTTCTAGCACCATGTTTATCTAAAAATGAGCCCATAATGGGAGCTA
>CAYJFN010000135.1:0-4853 GCA_964369325.1 uncultured Arcobacteraceae bacterium | reverse complement strand
AAGGAGATAAATTGAAGCAAATAAGCGTAGCCCACTCACCTGATGCTGATGATATTTTTATGTACTATGCCATAAAATTTGGCTGGATTGACTTAGAGGATACTAAGTTTATAAATATTGCAGCAGATATAGAAACGCTTAATCAAGCTACATTAAAAGGTGAATACGATATTTGTGCTATTTCATTTGCATTGTACCCTTTTATAAAAGATGATTATGCTCTTTTAAAAACAGCAGTTAGTTTTGGAAATGGTTATGGTCCAAAGCTTGTAAAGAAAAAAGGGACAAATTTAAAGAAAAATTTTAAAGTAGCTCTTAGTGGAGAGTTTACTACAAACGCACTACTATTTAAAATAGCTTATCCAAATGCTAGAATATCTTATATGAACTTTTTAGAAATCGAGCAAGCTGTAATCGATGGAGTTGTAGATGCTGGGGTGCTAATCCATGAATCTATTTTAAATTATAGTGAAGAACTAGAAGTAGAAAAAGAGTTATGGGATGTTTGGTGTGAATATGCAGGCAAAAACTTACCACTTCCTCTTGGAGGAATGTGTTTAAGACGTTCAATTCCTCTTCATAGTGCAATAAGCTATGAAAAAACACTTATAAAAGCAGTTGATGTAGCAAACTCAAATAAAAAGATATTATCCAAAATGCTAATTGATCAAGATTTAATTAGAGTAGATGCTCCAACTTTAGAAAAATATTTAGGACTTTATGCAAATGATGATTCTATTAAGTTAAGTTCTATTCAATATGATGCACTAGATAAGCTTTTTGAACTAGGCTACAAGCATGGTTTTTATCAAAACTTAATAAAATCAAGAGATTACCTAATACCAAATGAATATGAAGAGCTAAGAAAGCAGTAAAATTGAATTACTATAAAAGCATAGATTTTTCTAAATATACCTCTATTCATATTGGTGGCATTCATGAAGTGTTAGTGATAAATGAAATTGGAGATTATAAAGATTTTCAAATCATTGGAAGAGGAAATAATTTATTAGTCTCTCCAAACTGCAAAACAAAGTTTGCTATTTTAGGTGAAGAATTTGATTATATAAAAGAAAAAAATGAGAAACTTTTTGTGGGCTGCGCAACGACAAGTGGAAAACTTTTAACATACACTAGAAAAAATGATATTGCAAATTTAGAGTTTTTAGCAAAACTACCAGGAAATATTGGTGGATTAACCAAGATGAATGCAGGGTTAAAATCTTGGGAAATATTTAACCATATAAATAGCATTAAAACAAAAGAAGGATATATAAAAAAAGAGGATTTAATATACTCTTATAGACATACAAAAATAGATGAAATTATTTATGAAGTTGTGTTTAATACTCAAAAAGGTTTTAATAAAGAGCAGTTAAATTTATTTAATGAAATGAGAAAAAATCAACCATCAATTGCAAGTGCTGGAAGTTGTTTTAAAAATCCTGCAAATGATTTTGCTGGTAGATTAATTCAAGAAGTAGGACTAAAAGGGTACAAAGTTGGAGAAATGAGTTTTTCACAAATCCATGCGAACTTTTTAGTAAATCACTCTAATGGCACCTATGAGGACGCAATTTACTTAATAAACTTAGCAAAAACAAGAGTTTTTGAAAAATTTGGAATTATGCTAGAAGAAGAAATAACCATTTTTAACTAGCTTTAGCAAAGCCAAAGCCAGTCATTTATTTGTTAATTGAGTATACTTTTTTACTATTTAGAAGCTCTACAAACTTCTTTTCTTCAAGAGGCTTATCAAAAAAATAACCTTGCGCAGTATCGCATTTTAGTTGCTGTAACCATAAAACTTGTTCTTTTGACTCAACCCCTTCGCACACAACTTTTAAATGCAACTGTCTTGCCATATTAATGATATTTTGAACAATAATAGTTCCTTTTATATTGCTAATATTACTATCCAAAAATGCTTTATCTAGTTTTACTACATCAATTTCTAATGAGTGTAAACGATTTAATGAAGAAAATCCTGCTCCAAAATCATCCATAGAGACTCTAAAACCAGCTTTTCTTATATCCCTAACTTTCTGCGTAAAAGAAATAGATTCTTCTATCAAGGCACTTTCTGTTATTTCTATTTCTATCGTAGATGGGTCTAGTTTATATGCATCTATAATCTCATTCATTCTTCTTAATGTTTTGTTTGATTCAACAGATTTACTAGATAAGTTTACAGAAATAATTGGTATGTTTATTCTATTTTTATAAATAGAAATAAAAATACAAGCTTGTTCAAAAACATACAAATCAAGTTCTGTAGAAAATCCATTTGTTTCAAATAGTGGTATGAAATCATTTGGAAATATCATCTCGCCTGAACTTGTTTTCCACCTAACTAACACTTCTGCACCCTCAACTTCAAGAGTTTTAAAATTTACTTTTGGCTGAAAAACCAGAAAAAACTCTTTATTTAAAAGTGCTGACTTCATATTTAATAAAATATTTGTTCTTCTTTTATATTCATTTTTCATATTTGAATCAAAAAAAGTATAAGTATTTTTATGAGAAGATTTCCCTTTTCTTCTTGCAATATTTGCCCTATCAATTATAATATCTATAGGTACTTCTCTATCATCAATTGCATATATTCCAAGGGACATACTAAAATTATAACCTCTACCTAAAATATTATTTATTTCATTTTTAATACACTCTTCACAAATTTCATTAATTGATCTATCTTGTTCATTTCGCCTTCTTAATATTACAAATTGATCACCTGCGGCTCTTGTAATTAACGAAGGAGAACTTATCGTTCTTTCAAGAGTTTTTGCAATTGCTTTAATAACCAAATTCCCTTTTTCAAAACCAAATACATCATTAATTGTATGAAAATAGTCAATATCCATTGTAATCATCTTATATTCTGTTTCTTTGGTATTCTTTAGATATTTTACTGCTTGATATTTAAAATATTGCATAGATATAAGTCCTGTTAAATTATCAAAATTAACAATTTTTAATATCTCTCTTTTTTTTCTCCATTGCAGTAGTAGAAAAAATAAAACTAATACTATTATGGCAATAATACTTGCTTCTAATACTTCAAATCTATGTCTATCATAAAAATCTTTTATGGTAACTTCATTTAAATATATTGTTGACTCTTCTGCTACAATTTTATCAACAACACTTGGTTCTAATCTATTTATAATAGTCTCAATTCCCATTATAAAATCTTTTGGTAAATTTTTTGATATATACATTCTTAAAGGTAAACTTATATTGGTATTATTCATGAGAAAGTTTTTTCTTCTGATCTTTGACATAACATACAATGATTCTAAGTTGGATAGCAAAATCACATCTATATGATTATTTAAATAATCGTTCTTGATATTATCAATGTTTGTGTAAAATACAAGTTCACTATTAGGATAACTATTTTTTATTAGATTTATATTTAACGCATACTTATTCAATATACCAATTTTTTTTGGATTGTTTAATTGTTTTTCATCTCCTAAAAGCATCATAGGAAGAGTTATGTATGATTTTGTTGCTACATATTCTTTTTGAGTAAGTTCTGATGCAAATAACAATATATCAAAATCCTCCTTACTGTTTATATTATTAGGATCATAAACAGAATATTCCACATCAAATCCATATAAATCAGAAAAATACTCCATGAGCTTAATGTGCATTCCACTAGGTTGATTTGATTTATCCTTATATTGAAAAGGTTGTCTATTTGGTGCATATCCAACTTTTATTACTTTTTTGCTTTTAATAGCAGTATCTTCCTCTTTAGAAAGTGATCGTAAACTTAAACTATCTTTTCCATAATATTTTAAATAAAGTTCTGGGAAAAATGTATTTTCATGTATATTTATTTCAGTTAGCGCTTTATCTAATCCTTTTACAAGCTCAGCTTTATTTTTATTAACCATAATATAAAGGTCATCTGTTCCTAAGTTTAATACTGTATGATAATCCAAGAAAGTATGCATTGAACTAACCAAATAAAAATCAACATCCTTTCTAAAATAAAAAGTATTCATTTCAGTTGTATAAACAAACTTAGCATCAATTTTTTTTTCTTTTAAATACCTTTCTAAATATCCATTGAGTGTAACACCAGTATATGCAGATATTTTTTTATTATTTATGCATTTAGGATCATTATAAAAGCATGGACTATCTTTTGGTGCTGCTAGAATTACCTTTTCTGTCAAAATAGAATTTTTTGTAAATAAAAAATCTTTTGCTCTTTCTTCTGTATATGAAGCTGGAGCGAAAGCATCAGCTTTACCATCTCTTACAGCTTCTATTGCACCTGCAAAGTTATAAGGCACTAACTCAAACTCGTAATTTGAATATTTTTCTAGTTTCTTAAAAAGCTCATATCCATACCCTTTTCTATCAATTGATTCTAAATCTTCGACTATTCCGTAACTTGGCTCATATGCGATAACAACTCTTTGTTTAGTATTTTTGTTAGCAAACATTGGAAGAGTTATAAATAATATAAGATAAATAATATAAGGGAAAATTTTTAAACAATTTTTCAACATAATAACTCCATTTTATTATATAGTTTAGTAATTATTATATCTAAAAAAGTGACAAAAAATATCAATTTCCTTTTAGAAATGTAAAAAATAAATAAAATATTTTCTTTTATATCTATAAATTGTGATATTATTTATATTTTTATTATAAAAATAATTATTATGATAGTAATAGCAAAATATTATTTCATAGAAATAAATTTCAGCATTGAAATAAAATAAATAAGAAATATGAAGTATATAATAAAGTTTTAGTATATGTGTAAATAGTTTCAAATATAGCTTGAATAAAATCAAATGAAAAGCCATTAAAATAAGCTA
>CAYJFN010000134.1:1199-4928 GCA_964369325.1 uncultured Arcobacteraceae bacterium | reverse complement strand
GAATTTTTCCAAAAGACAAAATCAAAACAAATATTGTTTTAGAAAATTCAAGTGCAATATTTACAACAGAGTCTGCAACAAAAGTATATCCTAGTAAAAAAGAGTTTGGTTTAAACTATATTTCACTAACTGTAAAAAACTCAAATTGTGAGTTTATAAATGATGAACTTATTTTATATAAAGACTCAAAGTTTTTGCAAATGTTAAGAGTAAATATAGATGAAGACTCGACTTTGTTTTTTAGTGATATTTTAACACAAGGCAGAAGTTATGAGTATTTTGATTTTCATTCACTCTTTGTTAGAAACAAGTTTTATATCAATAAAAAGCTTGAATATCTTGAAAACTTTGAAGTCTTTGGAGAAAATTTAAAAGATTATATAAAAAGAGCCCAAAGTAAAAATACAATATTTTTAAAACTTTACATAAAAACAACTAACAATCAAGAGTTTATAAAACAACTTTATAGCAATGATTATTTTTCATTTACCTTTACAAAAAACGAAAAACTAATTATTGGGTGTATTAGTTCAGACAATATGTATGAGCTTAAACAAATACAAAAAAATATTTGGGCTATTTATAGAGAGTTTCAAAACAAAAATAGTTTTAACTTAGGGAAACAATAAAATACAAAAAAGATATTTTTTATACAAATTCACTTGTAAAAAAATTTAACTTTTTAGATAGACTAATTTAATAAAGGAGAAGAGATGTTTTTAACAAAGACAGAACAAGAAAAACTACTTATTTATACTGCTTCAAGGTTGGCACTTGAAAGAAAAGCTAGAGGAGTTAAACTAAATTATCCCGAAGCTGTAGCTATTATTAGCTCTTTTATTTTAGAAGGTGCTAGAGATGGTAAAACTGTTGCTCAACTTATGGTAGAAGCAACAAAAGTTTTAACTGAAGATGACTTAATTTGTGGAGTTGCTTCTATGATTCATATGGTTCAAACAGAAGCAACATTTGATGATGGAACAAAACTTGTAACAGTTCACAACCCAATTTCTTATACTAAATCAAAAGAAACTGCAGGAGAGTATTTTATAGATGATGGTGAAATAGAGCTTAATGAAGGGCTGGAAGTTACAACAATTGAAGTTGAGAATGTAGGAGATAGACCTATTCAAATAGGTTCTCACTACCATTTTTTTGAAACAAACTCTGCTTTAAACTTTGATAGAGTAAAGGCTTATGGGAAAAGACTAAATATAGCTTCTGGGACATCTGTAAGATTTGAACCAGGTTCACTTAAACAAATTAGTCTAGTTCCATATCAAGGCAAAAGATATATTGCAGGGTTTAATGGCTTAGTAAATGGTTACCTAGATGATGAAGTTACACAAAAAAAAGCGTTTGAAAATCTCAAAACATTTTTAGGAGCTTAAGTATGAAAATCTCAAAACAAAAATATGCCTCAATGTATGGACCAACTGTTAATGATAGGTTTAGATTAGCAGATACAAGTTTAATAGCAAAGATTGAGAAAGATTATACTATTTATGGAGAAGAGTCAAAATTTGGTGGAGGTAAGACTGTAAGAGATGGCATGAGTCAATCGCCTTTAGTAGTTGATTGTGCAGATTTGATTATTACAAATGCAATTATTATTGACTATACAGGTATTTATAAAGCAGATATTGGTATTAAAAATGGAAAAATTTCTGCTATAGGAAAAAGTGGAAACCCTTGTAATACTAATGGCATTACAAAAGGGCTAGAAATTGGTGCAAATACAGAGATTTTATCAGCTGAAGGCAAAATTATAACAGCTGGTGGAATTGACTCACATATTCACTTTATCTCACCTGCTCAAATAGATGTGGCTTTAGCTTCTGGAATAACAACTATGATAGGAGGAGGAACTGGACCAAATACAGGAACAAATGCAACTACTTGCACTCCAGGAGAGTTTAATATTCATAAAATGATTGAAGCAGTTGATGATTTGCCTTTAAATTTTGGTTTTATGGGAAAAGGAAATAGTTCTAATTATGAAGCACTTAAAATTCAATTAGAAGCTGGTGCAATGGGATTAAAACTACATGAAGACTGGGGAACTACTCCAAATGTAATTGATGTTTGTTTAAAAATTGCAGATGATTTTGATGTTCAAGTTGCTATTCATACAGATACTTTAAATGAATCAGGGTTTGTAAATAGTACAATAAATGCTTTTAAAAATAGAACTATTCATACTTTTCACTCAGAAGGTGCAGGAGGAGGACATGCTCCTGATATTATGAAAGTAGCAGGTTTAGAAAATATTTTGCCATCTTCTACAAATCCAACTTTACCATATACAAAAAATACTATAGAAGAACACCTTGATATGCTAATGGTTTGTCATCATTTAAGTCCAAAAATACCAGAAGATGTAAGTTTCGCAGAATCAAGAATTAGAGGAAAAACTATTGCAGCAGAAGATGTTTTACACGATATTGGAGCAATTTCTATGACAAGTAGCGATTCACAAGCAATGGGAAGAGTCGGTGAAGTGATAATTAGAACTTGGCAAGTTGCAAATAGTATGAAAAAACAAAGAGGTTCTTTAAAAGAAGATGATTCTTTAAGTGATAATGAAAGAATCAAAAGGTATATCGCAAAATATACAATAAATCCTGCTATTGCTTGTGGAATTGATGAGTATGTAGGAAGTGTTGAAGTTGGTAAAATGGCTGATTTAGTGCTTTGGACACCACCTTTTTTTGGAGTTAAACCAGAAATTATAATTAAAGGTGGATTTATTGCAATGAGTATTATGGGTGATTCAAATGCTTCTATTCCAACTCCTGAACCAAATTTATATAGACCTATGTTTGGAAGTCTCGGGCAAGCACCTTCTAAAACAAGTGCTATTTTTGTATCAAAACTTGCTCTTGATTCAAACATAAATGAAAAACTAAATACAAAAAAAAGTATGCTTTGTGTAAAAAATACAAGAAATATAAGCAAAAAAGATATGAAACTAAACAATTTCATAGGTGATATTCAAGTAGATCCTGAAACTTATGATGTAAGAGTAAATGGCGAATTAATTAGCTCAAATTATGAAGAGAGTTTACCAATGAGTAAAAGATATTTTTTATTTTAGGAAAAGGAATGATAAAAAAAGTAGTAGATATTAAAAGAGATACTTTATTTGATGATATAGTGTATTTAGAGTGGTTTGATATGCAAAAACCAAATTTATGTGCAATTAGTCAAAATGGGGTTGAGTTTATTGTAAAAGTAAACAATAACCATCTTCATGAAAATGATATTTTAATTTGTGAAGATGGATATAGTATAAAAGTAGTGAAACTTCCTAGTAAAATCTATGTTCTAACTTTTAAAAACTATATAAATTTTGCAAAAATTGCTTACGAAATAGGAAATAGACATCAACCAATTTGTATTGAAGATTTAAAAATCACAATACTTGACGACTCATCTTTTAAAGACATTATCTTATTTTGTGAAACTTTAGAAGATATAAATATAGAAAAAAAAGAGAGTTTTTTCAAAGCAAATGCAAAAGCACATCACCAACATTAAAGCTTTAAGTAGATTTATACAACTTTTTGATGCTAGTTTTCCATCAGGAAACTTTGTTCACTCTTTTGGGCTAGAGCCTCATATAGTTCTAAAAAAAGTAAAAGACAAAGAGAGTTTAGAAAACTATTTAAACAACCTAATTGCTGATCAATATCAGAAAATGGAGTTTGTTGTTGTTAAAAAAGTATT
>CAYJFN010000134.1:0-1189 GCA_964369325.1 uncultured Arcobacteraceae bacterium | reverse complement strand
AATACTCTTCAATGCTAAGTTTTGAGTATGCTAAAGCTTCAAAAAATTTAGGTGAGAACTATTTGAAACTAATAGATTTTGAAATATACAACAATACAGTAAAAGAGTATTTTAATAAGGTCAAAGAAAATAAAAGTTTTGGTAATGAACTTTTTATTTTAAGTACTTATGCCTTTGAGCTTGGTTTAGACCAAAATACTTTTTTACTATTTTGGGCAAAAAAATCACTTATAAACATTGCAAGTGCTAGTTTAAAAATTTCAAGAATAAAACCAACACAAATTCAGCAAATATTATTTGAGTTTGATAATAAGATTGAAAACATTATTGAAGTTAGTAGTAATTGTCCAAACAATTTTAATCCTTTATTTGAAGAGATTATTTTTTGTCATAAGCAACTAGAACCAAAATTATTTACAACATAAGGAAAGAAAATGAGTATAAAAATAGGAATAGCAGGACCAGTTGGAAGTGGAAAAACTTCTATTATTGAAAAACTTACGAATATGCTTAAAGATGAGTATGTTTTAGGAATTGTTACAAATGATATTTACACAACTGAAGATGCAAACTATCTAAAAGAACATCTAAATTTAAATAGTGAACAAATTATTGGTGTAGAAACAGGAGGTTGTCCACACACAGCAATAAGAGATGATATTTCAATGAATCAAAAAGCAGTAGAGTATTTGGACAAAAAATTTTTTCCTGATATTGTTTTTGTTGAAAGTGGTGGAGACAATTTAAGTGCAATTTTCTCTTATGAGTTAGTTGATTACTATTTATACGTTATAGATGTAGCTCAAGGAGCTGATATACCTAGAAAAAAAGGTGCAGGTTTACTCTTTTCTGATTTACTTGTTGTAAATAAAATTGACCTTTGCCCTTATGTAAATGTAAATTTAGATAGTTATAAAAATGATGTTTGTAATAATAGAAAAAATAAGCCATCTTTGTTTTTAACAAATCAAGATGAAAGTAGTTTTTTAAGACTTAAAGAGTGGATTGTTGCTTTAATGTAGAAATCCACTTTTACATAAACAAACAATGTAAAAAGTGAATTTCTAAAAGAGATGCAAATTTCTCGCTTTATACTTATATTTTTAAACAAATATTTAAGAATCACTAATTTTTTCAATAATTTTTCTAGCTTCTTCAAGTGCAGTTTGGCTACTTTGTTTATCAAAGA
>CAYJFN010000133.1:0-4952 GCA_964369325.1 uncultured Arcobacteraceae bacterium | reverse complement strand
AAATTATTCAAGCAACCAATGCTAAATATGAAAAGTCTCTTTTAATAGGTGATAGTCGTAAAGATACACTTGCTGCAAGTAATGCTGGAATAGACTCTATTTTAGTTAATTGGGGATTTTCTAATCATGAAAAAGATGCTATTCATACCGTTAGTGAGTTAAAAGAGCAAATTCTAAACAAGTTTAACTGATTTTGTAAATAATATTTGAAAGATTTAAAATAAACATTGTCCCATTTGCTTTTGGCTCAATTTTTATTTTTATTTGATGTTTATCACAAAACTCTTTTACAATATGAAGTCCTAATCCAAACCCTTTTTTAGAACTATCTATTTGATAGTATTGTTCAAAAATCAAAACCAAATCTTTTGAACTTATACTATTTCCTGTGTTAAAAATATTTAAAAAGCCATTTTTATAAGAAATTTTTACTTCGCCATTGACAATATTATATTTTATTGCATTTGAAAGTAAATTGTCTATAATTTTTTGAAAGCCATTTTTGTCTGTGCTCAAAACGATTTTAGAAATATTTGATTCTATTTTTATATCATTTTTAATATCTTCAAATTTTTTTATAGAAGTTTGTATTATTTCGTCTAAATCAAATTCTTGTTTTTCTACTTTATCAATCTCTTTTTTTATTTCATATTCCATTACATTGTAAAGATTTAAAAGCTCATTTGTTGCTTGTTTAATTCTTTCTAATCTTTTTATATTTTTTTCATCTTTTAAATTTTTTTGTAGCATTTGTGCATTTATTTGAATAGTAGAAGCTGGAATATTTAACTCGTGCAAAGTCTCTTTTACTTTTTTTTCTAAATTGTCTTCACCTTTAAAAACAGAGTTTAAAAGTGGTTTACTTAAAAAATAGTTTAAAACAACCGATAAAATAACTAAAATTGCTACTATTGAAGTAAATTTACTTTCAAATGAATCAAATAATATAAGTAAACAATATCCTAAAATAAGAGTCAATAAAACAATAAAAGTCACAATTATTGAGCTAGAAATTAAAAAAGAGAGTTTTTTAGAATTCAACTTTATAACCTACACCCTTTAAATTAATCAAACAATCTTTTCCAATAATTTTTTTCAAACTATTTATATATACTCGAATAGAACCTTCGCTGTACTCTTGTGAGCAAGCCCAAAGTCTTTCAATAATCATGTCTTTAGTGATAATTCCATTTTTATTTTCCAAGCAAAGTTCTAATAAACTCACAACCTTAATAGGAGTATTTAAATCAATTTCATTTTCATAAATTCGTTTTGTGCTTGGGCTATATACTACATTTTCTTTTAGTGTAATATTTTCTAAGATTTTATTACTTCTTTTAAAAAGTGATTTTATTCTTAAAATTAACTCATCTAAGTCTACAGGTTTTGTTAAATAGTCATCAGCTCCACTCAAAAAACCTTGTTTTAAAGTATCTTTATCTTTGTACGAAGTTAAAAAAATTGCAGGGGTATTATCTTGCATTTTTCGCAAATCTTTTAAAAGCTCTAGTCCATTTAATTTAGGGACATTAATATCTAACAAATACAGGTCATAATTTTTTTCATAGTTTTTTTCAAGAGCTTCTTGTCCATCATAAGCAATATCTACACAAAATCCTTCTTCGTCTAAAAAGTCTTCAATGCTTTGCGCAAATAATTTATCATCTTCAAGCAATAAAATATTCAAATCTTCTCCTTTTTTTGAAAAAATATTTTAACTAATTACAACTTAGACGACAAATTTATACTATAATTATAAAAATGACAAAAAAGGGTCTCTTTTATGTTTAAAAAGATATTTTTTCCATCAATTTTTATAGTACTTGCATATAGTATTTTTGCTAATGAAAATACAAAAATTATTATTGCAGGAATAGCTATATTTCTCGTTGGTATGTATTTCATGGAAGAAGGGTTCAAACTTTTTTCTGGCGGGGCTTTAGAAAAAATACTAGAAAAATTTACAAACACTTTATCTAAGGCAATAGCAACTGGTGCTATTGCAACTGCAGTTGTTCAAAGCTCTTCTTTAACAAGTGTTATTATGATTTCATTTTTAAGTGCTGGACTTATAGGACTTAGTGAAGCAATTGGTGTTATATTTGGAGCAAATTTAGGAACAACTACTACAACTTGGTTAGTCTCATATTTTGGACTTAAAATAAATATTGCTTACTATGCCATGCCCATGTTAATTTTTGGAGTAGTTTTACGTTTTGCGAAAAGTAAGAAATATCAAGGATTAGGAAATATTTTATTAGGGCTAGGATTTATATTTCTTGGTATTTCTTATATGAAGGATGGCTTTGAAACACTAAAAGAAACTATTGATTTAGCATCTTACTCTATTGATGGATATTTGGGTGTTTTTGTTTATATTTTAATAGGCACTATTGCAACTGTTGTAATACAATCTAGTTCAGCAACAATGGCAATTATCATAACTGCCCTTGCAAGTGGACAAATAGTATACACAAATGCACTTGCTCTTTCTATTGGAGCAAATATAGGAACAACAATCACTGCAATTGTAGGATCAATTGCTTCAAATGAAAATGGCAAGCGTTTAGCTGTTGCTCATTTTATTTTCAATGCAGTTACAGCTATTTTTACAATGCTTTTTATATATCAAATTGCTCAACTTGTTGATATTGTTTCAGACTTCTTTGGAGTAGCAGATGATGATTATATTATTAAACTTGCAATTTTTCATACTATTTTTAATGTTTTAGGTATTGTCATTGTTGCACCTTTTACAAAAAAAATTGTTGCTTATTTAAAAACATTATTTATTCCTAAAATAAAATCAAAAAGCAAACCTAAATATTTAAATTATGAAGTTATAGAAGTTCCAAAAGCTGCCTTAGTAAGCGTAAAAAAAGAGGTTTTGAATTTATATTTTCAAGGGCTTAAAGCTATAACTCATGCTATGAATTTACACAGAGAGGATATTTTTGGAGAACATAACTTAAAAGAAGTAGTTAAGAAATCAAAAACTAAAATAGAGACAAATATAGATTCAATTTACAATGAAAATTTGAAATTGCTTTATGGTGAAATTATTCGTTTTGCAACATTATCACAAGAGCATATGAATCAATCTGATATAGCAATTATAGGTAAACTAAAAACGGTTTCAAGAAAAATAATTAAGTCACTAAAAGACATAAAAGGTTTACAAAAAAATATTAATTATTATTCAAAAAGTAAAAATGAAGATATTAAAAATGAGTATGATAATATTCGTGAAATTATCGCAAATACTTTAAGGGATGTTGAATATATAAGAGAACACTCTTTAGAAGATATTGATAGAATTTCAAGAGTTGAAGCAATTAAAAATAGACTCAACTCACTTGATTTAATACAAAATGGCACAATTGATGAATTAATAAGAAATCAAAAAATTGACACAGCTATGGCTACATCGCTTATAAATGATGCATCCTTCGCTCTTTATATTTGCAGGCGATTAGTTGAAATTACTATGATATTGTGGGTTGAAGACGAAATATTAATCAAAATAGGAGAAAACTATGAAGTTTAATGAATTAAAAAAGAAAATAAATAATTTCTTTAAAAAAGAAGATAATTGTTTTAAAAAGGAGAATGATTGCGATGGAAAAAAAGATGAATTTTTAAAAAAACTCAAAGAAAAAAACAAAAAAATCAAAAATAAACTTGACAAAAAGCATCTTTCTAAAAAAGAAGAAGAACTTTTAGAAGAGGAGCTTAAAGCAATTAAATCTTTAACTAAAAAGATTAAAAAGCTTTAAACTACTTAAAAGAATTAAAGTTTTGTCTTAAAGCTTCATATGCAACTATTGAAACAGAATTTGCAATATTTAGACTTCTTGCATTGTTTGTCATAGGAATAGTAATGCACCCATTCTTATGAAGCCCTAATAAGCTTTCAGGCAGTCCCGCATCTTCTCTTCCAAAATAGAAGAAATCCCCAACTTCATATTTCATATCAAAATAGTTTTGAGTTGTTTTTGTAGTTGCAAAAAAATGTCTATCATTTAAAGGGTTTTTAGCCCAAAATTCATCAATATTTTCATACTCTTTTACATCTAAATCAAACCAATAATCAAGCCCTGCTCTTCTTACTTGTTTTTCTGTAATTTCACCAAATCCATATGGTTTAATAAGGTGTAAACTACAGTTCATAGCAAATGCTAGCCTTCCTATAGTTCCAACATTTCCTGGAATTCTTGGTTCTAAAAGTACAATATTAAACATTATAGTATCACCGTTTTATTACCAAATACAAAAACTTTGTCTTCTAATAAAAGTTGAAGTGCATTAGCTAGAACAACTTTTTCCACATTTCTTCCTGCTCGTCGCATATCTTCCCATGAATAAGTATGATCAATTCTTACAACGTCTTGAGAGATAATTGGACCTTCATCTAAGTCATTTGTAACATAATGTGCAGTTGCACCTATGATTTTTACACCTCTTTGGTGAGCTTGCTTATATGGATTTGCCCCTATAAATGCAGGTAAAAATGAGTGATGAATATTTAATGTTTTTTTAGCAAATGTTTCTACAAATTTAGGAGTTAGGATTCTCATATATTTTGCAAGAACAATCAATTCAGGGTCATATGAATTAATTTGTTTAATCATTAATTCTTCGTGCTCATCTCTTGAAATTCCATCTGCACTGATACAATGAAAAGGTATTCCAAACTTTTCAACTAAATCTTTTAAGTCATTGTGATTTGCAATAACTGCTTTAATGTTAGCATTTAACTCACCATCTAAGTATCGAATAAGTAAATCACCTAAAACATGAGACTCTTTTGTTGCAAGTATTACGATATCTTTTTTATCTTTTGTTGTAAGCTTGATTGTTGAATCTTGCGGAAGAACTTCTTTTAACTCTTTAAGCAAAAGAGCTTCATTTACATTTCCTGAAATAATAGTTCTCATGAAAAACTTTTTTGT
>CAYJFN010000132.1:0-4991 GCA_964369325.1 uncultured Arcobacteraceae bacterium | reverse complement strand
AAAACATTAGTTATATCAGGAGCAACAAAAGGAATAGGAAGAGCAACTGCTTACCGATTTGCTAAAGAGGGAGTTAATATTGCATTTACATATAATTCAAATGAAGAAGTAGCACTTGAAATGGTTAAAGATTTAGAAGAAAATTATGGTGTAAAAGCTAGGTGCTATGCATTTAATATTCTTGAGCCAGAAAACTACAAAGAACTATTTGAAAAAATTGATGAAGATTTCGATAGAATTGATTACTTTATCTCAAACGCAATGATTTATGGAAGAGCAGTTGTTGGTGGATATGGAAAGTTTATGAAATTAAAACCAAAAGGGTTAAACAATATTTATACTGCAACAGTTAATGCTTTTGTATGTGGTGCTCAACAAGCTGCTAAAAGAATGCAAAAAGTAGGTGGTGGAGCAATTGTTAGTTTAAGTTCTACTGGAAACTTAGTATATATTGAAAACTATGCAGGTCATGGAACAAACAAAGCAGCAGTTGAAGCAATGGTAAGATATGCCGCAACTGAATTAGGAGAATTAGGTATTAGAGTAAATGCAGTTTCAGGTGGTCCTATTGAAACAGATGCTTTAAGAGCATTTACAAACTATGAAGAAGTAAGAGATAAAACTGCAGAATTATCTCCACTAAATAGAATGGGACAACCTGAAGACTTAGCGAATGCTTGTTTTTGGTTATGTACAAATGAAGCTTCTTGGATTACTGGTCATACACTTATTGTTGATGGTGGAACAACTTTTAGATAATGGAAAAATCACTTAATATTCCAAACATTCTAGCACTTTTTAGAATAGCTCTTGCCCCTTTAATGCTATGGATTTTAATACAAAGAGACAATCCTTTGTTTGATTCATGGCATGATAGTTGGTTTGACTATTTTGCTGGACTTATATTTGTAATTGCCTCAATTACTGACTTTTTTGATGGTTATTTAGCTAGAACATGGAATCAAATGACAAAACTAGGCTCAATTTTAGACCCACTAGCAGACAAAATGCTTATGCTTGCTGGATTTTTAGGGCTTATATTAATTGATAGAGCAAATATCTGGGCCATTTTTTTGATTTTATCAAGAGAATTTTTTATAACAGGTCTTCGTGTTATTGCAGTTGCTGAAGGCAGAGATGTAGCTGCATCTATGGCTGGAAAAATCAAAACTGTAGTTCAAATGGTTGCAATTGGATTTTTGATTATGAATTGGCCATTTGCAACCACTATTTTATGGATTGCAGTCATACTAACTTTATATTCAGGATATGAATATACAAAAGAATACTTTAAAGGTTGATAGTTGGGATTAATTACTTTTTTATTAGTACTATCTGTACTAGTTTTCATACATGAATTAGGACATTTTTTAGCAGCTCGTTTTTTTGGAGTAAAAGTTCATGTATTTTCTATAGGTTTTGGTAAAAGACTTTTTGCAAAAGAGTTTAAAGGTACTCTTTGGCAAGTTTCATTAATACCACTTGGTGGTTATGTAAAAATGAAAGGTCAAGATGACTCAAACCCTAGTTTGATTGAAACAGGTGATGATTCATACAACACAAAAAAGCCATGGCAAAGAATCGTTATACTTTTTGCAGGTCCTTTTGCGAATTTTTTATTAGCTGCTGTTTTATACTTTTTTATTGCGATTTTAGGAAACAATGTAATAGCTCCTGTTGTAGGTAAAGTTGTAGAAAACTCTCCAGCATATCATGCAGGTCTTAAAATAAATGATGAAATTGTAAGAATAAATGATAAAGATATTAAAGCTTGGAAAGATATTGGAAAATATATCCAACAAACACAATCTTCAATTAACTTTTATGTAAAAAGAAATGGTGCAATACAAGGCATTACAATAAATCCAGAACTATCTGATTCTGAAAATATTTTTAAAGAAAAAATCAAAAAAAGAATGGTAGGAATTGCACCTGCTGCTAAAATTATAACTGTACACTACTCACCAATAGAAGCTTTACAATATGCCTATGATAGTACACTAGAAGCATCTACGCTTATTTTTCAAGGTGTCCAAAAGCTAATTTCTGGAGTTGTTCCTAGCAGTGAAGTTGGTGGAGTTATAAGCATTGGTCAAGTTATTTCAGATGCATCTCAAAGTGGTATTATTGCACTTTTAACAATATCTGCACTTATTTCAGTTAATCTTGGGGTTTTAAACCTTCTTCCTATTCCTGCACTTGATGGTGGACATATTATGTTCAATCTTTATGAAATGATAACTAGAAGAAAACCAAGTGACAAAGTTTTTGTAGCTCTTACTATTATGGGATGGGTTATTTTGGGTTCACTTATGCTTTTAGGTATTTTTAACGACATCAATAGATTAATGCAAGGCTAAATATGAATAAAACACAAGCAGTAACAAACTTAGATTTTCTTATTTCAAAAGTAGAAAAAGCAAGATTAAATCTTAGCCATCATCATATTGTAAAAATAATTGGTATTAGTAAATACTCAACTTCAGAAGATGTTAAAGCACTATATGAAGCTGGACAGAGAGCTTTTGGAGAAAATAAAGCCCAAGATTTAAGACAAAAAAGTAGTGATTTAGAAGAACTTCCAATTGAGTGGCATTTTGTAGGAAGAATTCAAAGCAATAAAATAAACAACATAATAGATTTAAACCCTACATTAGTTCAAAGCTTAGACTCACTAGAGTTAGCAAAAGAGTTTCAAAAAAAGCTTGAAGTAAAAAACAAAACTCTATCTTGTTTATTACAAATAAACTCTGCTTATGAAGAGAGTAAAACAGGTGTTCTACCTTTAGAAGCAGTAGAAATTTACAAAACTATTTTAAAAGAGTGTCCAAACATCAAACTAAAAGGTGTTATGAGTATTGGGGCTCATGTTGAAGATGAAGAAATTATTAAAAAAAGCTTCCAAATAACAAAAGAAATATTTGACGAGCTAAAAGAGCTTGGTGCTATTTATTGTTCAATGGGAATGAGCAGTGATTTTGAATTAGCAATTTCTTGTGGGTCAAATATGATTAGAGTTGGCTCAACTTTATTTAAATCATAACTCTATAACAATTTACAATAAAAATATGAGCCACCAAAAAGAGTATATACACGCAATGCTAATTGCAACAGCTGGTATTGTTTTAATGAGTATAGAATCACTACTTATTAAAATGACATCAGTTTCAGGTATTACTTACTCTTTTTATATTGGTATTCTTATGTTTATATCTTCTCACACCCTACTTTTAAAAGATGGTCTACAAAAAACAATCCAGCTTTACAAAGTTGGAACTAAAATCATTCTATTCTCAGGCTTACTAATGGGCTTGTCAAATATGTTTTTTATAAATGCTTTAAAATATACTTCAATAGCAAATGCAGTTGTAATACTTAGCTCAGCTCCACTATTTTCAACTCTTTTTGCATATTTATTTTACAAAGAAAAGGCGCAAAAGAATATTTTTATAGCATCTATATTTATTCTAATTGGTCTTATTATTATATTTTCAGAACAACTAGGAAGTGGAAACTTACAAGGCGATATTTTAGCACTTTTATGTGTAATGACATTTTCTTTTAATTATGTTTTTATGTATAGATACAAAAATGTCAATAGAATAGTTATTCTTGCATTTTCTGGAATTTGTATTACTATTATTTCTTTGTTTTTTATAGAAAGTTTTACTCTTGATACAACTTCATTTTATATTATTTTGATTGCAGGATTATTAATAAGCCCTCTTTCAAGGCTCTTTTTACTTTTAGGAACAAGAACTTTAAGTGCTGCAGAAATGTCATTGTTTACAATTTTAGAAACAGTTCTTGCACCCATTTGGGGATGGATATTTATAAATGAAATCCCACATGTAAATACAATTATTGGTGGCGCAATTATTTTATCTACTATTGTTATAAACAGTATTTACATGGTAAAAGTCGTTAAAAGTAGAAAAACTATTTAGTTTCACTACTTTGATTATAAATATAAACAATATCTGCTTTTGAATTATCTATTTGTAAAACCTCATCTTCTCCAAATCTTTCATTTGAAATTATAGTATAAGGAGTATTATTAAGCCTTGCAAATCGTAAAGGAATGCCAACACCATTTTCAATATGAAAAGCTCCAACAAAGACAAAAAGCTTATCTTTTGAAGTTTTTAAAACCTCTTTTGCAATTTCGTTTACACTTTGTGCCATATATGTATCCCAAGTTACTTGCACTCTATACATTCTTTGCTCACATGGCTCTTTTGCACCATCTTTGTCCTTGCAATGACTTAAATACGGCATAACTAGTTGTTTATGTGCTGTTACATTTAAATCAAGATTATCATAAAAAGCTTTCTCTTCTTTGCTCATTTGATCAAATTTTCTTTGTGAAACTTTCTCTCTATCTTTTTTAGGTATATTCATACCATAAAGTTTTCCACCACTTTTTTTGACTGTTTCATAAACTCCTTCTACATACTCCCACTTAAACTTTGTAAATTTCTCCCAATCTTTTTTTTGCTTTAGTTCTTTTGAGTCAATCTTACCATCTGTATAATCTTTTAAAAGCTTATCTTCATTTGGATAAAACCACTCATTTGCAACACTTATATTAAAACCTTTTTTACTAGTCTCTTTTAAAATATCTTGAAAAAATTTGTGAGTCTTTTGCGTATTATGATGGTCACCCACAAAAACAATTTGATAAGGCTCTATTTGTTTTATAAGTTCGTTTATATCAATTTGCTTTGCTTGTTTAATAGAGTAAATCATCTCTTTTTTTGGTAAATCATGGGTTAAAATCTCTGGCTTTTGTGAACAAGCTATGAAAAATAGTGAAGTGCATAAAATAAGCAGTGTGTTTTTTAGCATTTTTTATCCTTTAAATTTTATAAAAGTATATCAAAAAGTTACTACTTTCTTAGTGAATTAGTTCACTATGTAATTTTGAGTTTTGAATTATGAATGATGAATTTTTATTTCCATATTGGACAAGTCCATTCTTTACTTTTACG
>CAYJFN010000131.1:0-4996 GCA_964369325.1 uncultured Arcobacteraceae bacterium | reverse complement strand
TTTAGGACTAAATCATAGAGAACATTTTAGAAAAGCTATACTAAAACCACTATTAGAAAGTGGTTTACTAGAACTAACTATTCCTTCTAAACCAAAAAGCCCATTACAAAAATATAAAACAAAACTAACTAAAAAGTATGAATAAGTAACATAAAAATAAAAGTTACTAAAATTTAAATAAAAACGAAAAAGTTACATTGACTTGTAAGTCACATAAAAGTTACAATCACTTCCATTACAAAAAAAGGAGTGAATGTGAAAAATAGCAAAAAAGCCTTCTCTTTAATAGAGATGATATTTGCAATAGTTATTATAGGAATAGTTGCAAGTGTTGCAATTCCTAAACTTTTTGAGACAAAAGATGAAGCGCTAGCAGTAAATATCAAACAAGATGTGACAACATTTGTAAATGCAATTCAAGGTCACTATATGTTGAAAAATAGCGAGGTAGCAAAAATCACAGATGTGATGAGCTTAAACAACTCTATTTGGGAAATAGAAGACAAGTCAATTACTTTTAAAGAGAAAAATGAAGTTTGCTTACAAGCAGTGCTTAATAGTTACGAATTGGAAGTAAATATTAACAAAGATGTTGGTACAATTTGCACTAAATTATTTGAAAAAGGCGTAGAGAGCATAAAATACAGCCTTAACTAAGGATAACTTTGTTAAACCAACAATTTTTTGAAACATCTATCATAGAAGATAGAATTTATAATGAAATACAAGATGAGGCAGGTCATATTGGTTACTATGATTTGCCAGAGCAAGATATCTTACACTTGCAAGAGTTTGCTTCAAGTGTAACACAAAAAAACATAGTAGTAGTTGGAATTGGTGGAAGTTCATTAGGAACAAAAGCTGTTTATGATTTTTTAAGATACAAAAATGAGTTTGAAAAAAAGCTATATTTTTGTGAAAGTACAGACCCATCGCTACTACTTTCAACTTTTAAAAATATTGATTTAGATGATTCTTTGTTTATAATTATTTCAAAATCTGGCTCAACTATAGAGACTGTTTCTATTTTTAAATATATTCTTTCACTTGTAAAGCTAAACCCAAAACAGTTTGTTATAGTATCTGATGCTAACTCATCTTTACACAAACTCTCACTTCAAGAAAAGTTGCCATTTTTTGAAATACCAAGTAGTGTAGGAGGAAGGTTTTCAGCACTTAGTAGTGTTGGGCTTTTGCCACTTGCAATTTTAGGAATAGATATAAAAGAGCTTTTAATTGGTGCAAAAAGTATCAAAGATAGTTTTTTTAAAAAAGAGCAGTCATATAAAGATATAGTTCAAAAAGCTTCTTTTTATGCTCAAAATATTGGCAAATATAATATTAATTGTCTTTTTTCTTATTCTGAAGCATTTGTTAGTTTTAATGATTGGTATATTCAACTTTGGGGGGAGAGTCTTGGAAAAAAACAATTAAATTCTTATCTAAACTTAGGTTTAACACCTATTGGGCTTATTGGTCCTACGGATCAACACTCATTTTTGCAACTCATAATTGAAGGCAAAAGAGATAAATCTGTAACTTTTATTAAAGTAAAAGATTTTGACACACGTCTTACTATCCCAGATATTTCAATACCATTTTTAGAAGGATTAGATTATATAAATGGAGTAGATTTTGCAGACTTAATCAACAAACAAGCAGACTCTATTTTACAGTCACTATCAAACAAAAAAGATATTCCACTTGATATTATTCAAATAGAAAAAATAGATGAAAGAAGTATAGGTGAGCTGTTTTTTTATTATGAGTTACTTACTTCTGTAGTTGCTAAAATGATAAATGTAAATGCTTATGACCAACCTGGAGTTGAAGAGGGAAAAAAGATTTTAAGAGGTTTTTTTAACTAATGCAAAAAGCTATTTTTTTAGATAGAGATGGTGTGATAAATGTTGAAAAAAACTATCTATACAAAATAGAAGATTTTGAGTTTATAGATGGTGTTTTTTCTTCTTTAAAAGCATTTAGTGATGCTGGTTTTTTACTTTTTATTATTACCAACCAATCAGGTATACAAAGAGGTTATTATACACTAGAAGATTTTCAAGTTCTTACAAGCTGGATGCTTAAAGAGTTTGAAAAGCAAGGAATTAAGATTTCTCAAGTTGAGCTTTGTCCACACTTACCAACAACAAATTGCTCTTGCAGAAAACCAAACACAGGTATGATTGAAAATATTTTAAAAAACTATGAAATAGATTTAGAAAACTCTTGGTTAATTGGTGACAAAGACTCAGATATACAATGTGCTAAAAATGCAAATATAAAAAATACTATTCAAGTGCTATCAGGTCATTGTTTTGAAGAAGCTAAATCAAATGCTAACTTTGTATGCAAAAGCATTAAAAATATAAATAATATAATTTTATAATAAATATAATAATGACATATAGTTACACAGAATGTAACATTTAATTAAGTTAAAATATTATATTCTGTCACAAATTTAATAAAAGAAGAAATTATGTTTTTTTTAAATAAACTAATTTGTGAAGAAAAAATAAGAACAATTTATTTAATAGATATTTTGTTTATGAAAAATATTAATGCTATATATGGTTTTAGAAATGGCAAAATAGTTATTTCTGAACTTAATAAGTTTCTAAATACAAAAGTTAAATATGAAATTCTAAAATATTTAAACAAAAAAATCCACATAGAAATTCAAAATACATATGTTGATGTATTTACACTTACGATCTACAAAGATTTATGCGAAAAAGAGATAATAAAAATCAAAGATATTATTTTCAACTTAGTTGTTAGTAAAAAGTTTTTTTTAAAAGATGTTTGTGCAACAATTGATATTGATATTACAATTGGTTGTTCAAAAGGAACAAGTAAAAATTTGTTGATTTACGCCGAAAAAGCTTTACATAATGCAAAGATAAACTATATGAATTTTATGTATTATGATGCTATTTTATACAAAGATAGTGTCGTAAATCTAAAGCTTTTTGAAATTTTACAATACAATATAAAAAATGAACTTGTAGAGCCTTTCTTTCAAGCAATATATGATAATAATGCAAAAAAGATATATAAATATGAATCACTAATGAGAATTTACGACCAAGATGGAGTTATTCTTAATCCATATGCATTTATTGAAGAAGCAAGAAAATATAGACTTTTTAATAAACTTATGGAGATTATGATTAAAAAAATCATTTCATATGTTAAAGAGTATAAAATTGATGTTAGTATAAATCTTGACTATGATGATATTTCAAATCCTTCTATTAAGAAGCTAATAATTAATGGCATAAAAGACTATGATTTGGGAAAATATATTACAATTGAAATTTTAGAGAGTAAGAAAATAACTAATTATTCTTTGCTTAATGACTTTATAAAAGAGATAAAAGAGTATGGTATAAAAATAGCTATCGATGACTTTGGAAGTGGTTTTTCAAACTATGAGCATATTTTAAATATTAATACAGATTACATAAAGGTTGATGGAAGTATAATTCAAAAAATAAACGAAAAAATATATTACAATCTTTTAAAAAGTATTGTTTTGTTTTGTAAACAACAAAATATTAAGGTAATTGCAGAGTTTGTAAAAGATTTAAAAACTTTTAGATATGTAAAATCTTTGGATATTGACTATTCACAAGGTTATTATATTGCAAAACCAATGACAATAAAAGAGATTATTAAGGAGAAGCATGAAAAAGAAACTAATGCAAATAACTGATAACACATTCAATGAGCTTTTAAATAATGAAATAGTAATGCCTTCAAACTATTTTCAATGTTTTGATAAAAATGCAAAAAAAATAGAACTTGACATAAAAGATGAAAATTTTGAAAGCGAAATTGGTGAAATTATGGCTCAAGAGTTAAATGAAATTAACACTTATGCAAATCAAGTAATGAAAAAAATAAAAACAGCTAGTAGCATTACAAACAAAGCATCACAAGCAATAAAAGAAAAAGATGAAAAAGTTTTAGATAATTTGTATGTGCAAATGAATGAATTGCAACAAGAACTTGAAAAAATTACAAATATTGTTTTTGTTGATTTTTTAACTAAAGCCAAAAATAGAAAATGGCTTACACATAATTATTTAACAAATAATATGAAATTTAAATCTAAAACAACAACTGTTTTTATAGATGTTAAAGATTATGATTATATTTGTAGTAATTATAATAAATTGTTAGCAGATAATTTATTGATTTTTATATGCGATTATTTTATGAATGAATTAAAAAAAGAGAATATTAAATTTGAGATTGTAAGATTTTTAAATAATAAATTTTTAATTTTTATTGATGAAAATCATTTAGATGAAATTAGAAATGTTATAACAAATTTAACAGAAATACTTTTTTCAAAAACACTGAAAAGTAGAGCAGGAGTTATTATTAAACCTGTTTTTAACTATTCAATAAAACAACTAAAAAAAGGTGATGTTTTCCAAGAGGTTTTAGAAGAGTTATTGCAAGCTTAGTGAACTCACCCCGCCCTAAAGGGCGGAGCTTCCTAACTAGCAGATACTACTGTATCTGAACGAAAGGCTTTGTGTTTAAAGTCTACAAGGTTAGTTCCTAACCCAAACGACTCTAATCCTAATCTTAATATATTTTTACTTGCATTTATATCTCTATGTTCTATATGATTACAAGAACTACATACTGTCAATAGAACTTGCTTTAAAGTAGGTTTTATCCTTTTTAGGTAAATCTTTATTTTTATCCCATTGTTCTTGTTGAAGATTTAAACAAATATTATAAGCTTGATTATAGATGAACATTTGATGGTCTAAGACTTTCATTTGTTCAGGTGTTGGATAGATTCTATATTTAAAACCTTTGGTTATTTTAATAGTTGTGTTATCATTTATAATATTTACAATATTTTTCATAATTGGATTATAGCAAGACAATATTGGAATATTTTGTTTAATTACAAATTGCAATATTATTTAGTGTGCTTACATCACCGACATGAATGACGGTGTTTTAC
>CAYJFN010000130.1:1101-5012 GCA_964369325.1 uncultured Arcobacteraceae bacterium | reverse complement strand
TATATTATTTTTTGATTGATTTTAGTCACTTTCTTTTATTAAATTTGCTTCTTTTAAAAATATTGAATGAATAAAATCTATTTTTTTTATCTTATCATACTTTGCATAGCTTAAATATAAAATATCTTTTGCTCTGGTTACTGCAACATAAAAAAGTCTTCTTTCTTCTTCTAAACTTCCACCTTTACTCATTAGTTTTCTGTTTGGGAAGCGCCCATCCATTAAATCAATTACATAAACTTCTTTAAATTCTAAACCTTTTGAAGCATGAACACTAAGTAAATTTACACCATCTCCTTGGCTCATCTCATTTCCACCTAAAACCATAGCATTGATAAATGCCAAAGTTTTTAAAACTTGCATTTTCCTATGTATTTTTGATAAAGCACTCTTTTTTGCATTTTCATTAATTGTTCCATCTTTTTGTGTTGCTCTTTTTGTAGATAAACTTTCTTTTAATAGCGTAAATATATTTGATTTAAAAATATGTTCAATAATTGAGTTTGGATTTTTTACTCTTCTTAGCTCTTTAATTATGCAATAAAACTCATAAATAAACTCTCCACCTTCTTTTGTAAGCTTAGGATGCTTTAAAATAGGATTTCCTAAAAAATTTTCATCAAATCCACAATCTTTGAACTTTGAAACAGTTCCTAATTCAATAAAATCATCAAACAATCCTAGTTGAATATTTGTAACTTTGTTTGATAAATATGGATTATTTATTTTACTATCTGGCTCAAACAGTCCTTTAAAAAGATTGCCTTCTCCTAGTTTTATAAGCGCATCAAAAACATCTTTTGCAATAGCTTTTCCTATGCCTTTACCATATTCTAATATATGAATAAAAGCCATCATATCATTTTTATTTGTAAACAAGCTCATAATATCAAGAGTAAATTTTACTTCTAATGAATCAAAAAAAGAATGACCTCCTTTTCTTTTACTTGGAATGGAATACTCTCTTAAATTTACTTCAATTCCATCTGCACTTGAGTTATTTCTATAAATAATTGCAATTTCGTTATGCGGTGTTTGACTTTGAGAAATTAGTTTTGATATATATTCATATTGTTCAAAAAGTTCATTAAATGCTAAAAGCTTTGGGCTAAATTGACTATCTTGCCTTATAACTTCTAATTTTTTTTCATAAACTCTTTCATTATGCTCAATTACCTTTGTTGCTAAATCCAATATTGGTTTAGTTGAACGATAATTTTTTCTTAGGGTAAAGACATTTGCATTTAAATATCGATCTGCAAAAGTTGAAATAATTCCAATATCAGAACCATTAAAAGCATAAATACTTTGGTCATAATCTCCTACACAAAAAAGAGATTTTGGTTTAAATGCTTCAAGCAGTCTTCCTTGTAAAGGATTTGTATCTTGATATTCATCTACTAAAATTTCTTTAAAATTAAAATTATTTTCTTTTAAAGTTTCAAGCATAATTGTTAATAAATCATCAAAATTTGCATATCCATATTTGTTTTTTAATTCATTAAACTCAACAATAACATCTTCATAAATTAAAACATATAATTCATGTGAAGAATTTTTATTTAAAAGCCATTCTGTAAATGTTTCGTTATTTGAAGAGTTTAGATATAATGAGTATAACTCATATAAATACCCACCATCATATGGATTAACACCTTCTTCTCTATTGTAAAATACTCTTTTTTCATAAATTGATTTAAAAAGTGTTTTTAATTCGTTTGGCTGTTTTAATGTAATATTAATTTGTAACTGTTTTAATAGTTTATATGAGACACTATGAAAAGTTCCCGCCATAATGGCTTTTGCTATATCTTTTCCAAAATATTTTGCTACTCTTGTAACCATCTCTGAAGCTGCTTTATTTGTAAAAGTCAAAAGTAATATTTCTTCTGGTTTTACTCCATTATTTATTAAATTTGCAATTCTTCCAACTATTGTAGAAGTTTTACCTGTGCCTGCACTTGCTATAATTAAATTATATCCATAATCACAAGTTGCTGCTTGTAATTGTTCAGTATTTAAATTTGATAATGGCATTAATTGTTAGATTTTTTATGTAGTATTTTCATCGTGCAATGCTAACAAAAACTTTATTTAAACCTCATTTAAAATGAGGTTTAAACTGATTAAATTTTAAATCGCTGTTTGATTTTTAGAACTGTAATTAATATAATAATTGCTAAGTACCCATATTGTGGTATATTTAAAGATTTTTGTGCCATTACAAAATGAATAGTTACCAAAATTAAAACAATATATATAAGCTTATGATATTTATTATACTTTGCAAATAGCTTTTTAGTTGATGTTATTGTCATAAACAATAATATAAAAAAGGCTATCATTCCTAAATATATAAATGGTCTTTCTAAACTTTCAGATAAAACAAATGCAAAATCTAATTGTGCATCAAACACTATAAAATTAAGTAAATGTAACAATGCATAAAAAAAAGCAAATAATCCAATTTGTCTTCTATAAGTAAATAAATTAATTTTTTTCTTAATCAAAGATATCACAGTTGTAAAAAACAACAGTACTGTCGAAACAACTCCTGTAAAAGTATAAATATATTTTATTGGATCATTTGCTGTTTGTAAAACAAATACCTCTGCCCCTAAATAAACTAAAGGCAAAAGTAAAACAATAAATAATGAAACTCTCATTAGAAATACTTTGTTAAATCCATATCTTTGTAAAGATAAGCTACTTCTTTCTCATATCCGTTAAACATCAAAGTATCTTGTTTTAAAAACTTTCCTAAAACCCTCTCTTTAGCTTGACTCCATCTTGGATGATCAACTTTTGGATTAACATTTGCATAAAACCCATATTCTCTAGAATTACTTTTTTGCCAAGAATTCAATGGTTCTTCACTTGTAAAGCTTATTTTTGAAATTGACTTAATTGATTTAAATCCATATTTCCAAGGAACAACCAACCTTATAGGTGCTCCATTTTGATTCTCTAAAGTTCTTCCATATAAACCAACACTTAAAATTGTCAATGGATTCATTGCCTCATCTAACCTTAAACCTTCAATATAAGGATAATCCATAGATGCAAAAACTCCTCTTGTTTGATCAGGAAACATTTCTTCATCGTATTTTGTTTCAAATCTTATATATTTTGCAGTTGAAAGTGGTTTTGCGTCTTTGATTAAATCTTTTAATTCAAAGCCAATCCAAGGCACAACCATAGACCACCCTTCAACACATCTAAATCTATAAATTCTCTCTTGTAGTGAATATTTTTTTATTAAATCACTTACATCAATCTCATATGGCTTTTCTACTAACCCATCTATTGTAATAATCCAAGGTTTAGCTTTTAATGTATGAGCCATTGGTTTCACACCCTCTTTTGATGTTGTAAATTCGTAAAAATTGTTATATGAAGTAATTTGATCATAGCTATTTAGTTTAAGATTTTGCGGATTTGTATCTTTTAAATAGTCTAAATTTGAAACGGGAATATTTTCTTTAGCAAGTAGTTCCATCAAAGCACTATTTGCAACAACACTTGCAGCACCAAGTTTTATAAACTTTCTTCTATTTATAAAAAGTTCTTCACTTGTCACATCACTATATTTTAAATCAGTCATAAAAACTCCTTATGTACTTGTGACAAAATTATAACCAACATTAATATAATTAATTTTTTAATGATTGTATTAGGAAATATTAATAAGCTAAAATAAATATTGTGATAAAATCTATTTATAAAAAGAGGATCTAAATCCTCTTTTTAATTTATTATTTAGTCGCAGCCACAATTACAAGCAGTTGCATCTTTTATAGCTACAAGTGCAGCTTCATAGTTTGGTTCATCTGTTATATCTTCTGTTATTTCTTTGTATGTAACAATTCCATCTTTGTTAATTACAAAAACTGCTCTACAAGTTAGCCCTT
>CAYJFN010000130.1:0-1081 GCA_964369325.1 uncultured Arcobacteraceae bacterium | reverse complement strand
AATTAAAATTCCATATGCAACCGCAAACTCTTTTGCGCTGAAATCTGAACCTACTTTAAGATTTTCTATTCCTTCTGTTGTACAAAATCTATTCATAGCAAAAGGCAAATCCATAGAAACAACAACAACTTCTGCTGCCTCTACATTTGCTGCTTCTACATTGAACTTTCTTGTCTCAGATGCACAAACTGGTGTATCTAAAGATGGGATAACTACCACAATTTGAGCTTTTCCCTGCTTTCCACCAATTAGAATTTCTGATAAATCTTGTGCTACAACTGTCACTACTGGTGCTTGGTCACCTATATTTAGTTCTGCTCCAGCTAAGTTTACTAAATTTCCTTTTAACTTTGTTGTTGCCATATTTTTCCTTATTTTTAATATTAGGAAAATTCTAATAAAAAAGGATAAATATTTTCTTAATATAAAAATATAGTTTACTGTTTTTTTAACTTTATTCCTTCTTCAAAATTCTCTATTCTTCCCTGCGTGACAAGCTTTGAAAGAGTTGCTTTAAAATTTTTTTTGCTCATTCCAAAAATTTTCATAATCACTTCTGCGTTACTTTTTGAACTATATGGTAAAAATCCTTGATTTTTTTCTAACAATAAAACAATTTTGTTTAAAGCTTCATCATCACCTTTTGAGCCAACTTTTTGTAATATTATATCCAGCTTTCCATCTTCTCTTATTTGTTTAACAAACGCTCTTTTCTTATCACCAATTTTAATGTTCTCAAAAATTTCATTATGGAAAATCATACCTTCATAGTTGTTGTTTACTACAACTTTAAATCCCATTGGCGTTTTTGCAAAAAGTAAAATTTCCACCTCATCATTTACTTTAAACACTTTTGTCTCTTTACTTAAAAATGATGTTATTTTTTCTACACCTATAAGTCTATCACTCTTCTCATCAACTATAACTCTAACAAGCCTTTTTTCACCAACTTTAAAAGGGGTTTTTTGTTTATTTTTAGGCACTAGTAAATCTTTTGGTAATCCCCAATTAACAAAAGCACCAAACTTTGAAGTATCAACAACTTCGACAAAGCCAAATTCATCTTTTTTAGCAATTGGAT
>CAYJFN010000129.1:0-5098 GCA_964369325.1 uncultured Arcobacteraceae bacterium | reverse complement strand
CAAGCGAATATAGACAATGAAGTTATAAGACAAATTGTAGAAAAACTTGTACCTCCTTTACCAAAAGGTGCAACTCAAGCAGCACAAGATTCTTTTATTGTTGCATATAACAAAATGGAAGAAAAAGTTTTAAGTGGTGAACTTGACGATAAAAAAATAGAGATAGAAGTTCCTAAAAGAAGTAGTGTAGAGGTTATTGACTCTTCTGGACCAATTGATTTTTCTTCTGTTCAAGAGAGTCTTAGTCAAGTTTTAAGTGGACTTGGAAAAGATAAGGTTAAAAAAGAAGTAACAATAAAAGATGCAAAGCAACTTTTAAGAGCAAGTGCAAGTGAAAAACTACTTGATCATGAGTCAATAAAGCTTGAAGCAGTTAAAAGAGCACAAGATGGTGGAATTATCTTTTTAGATGAGATTGATAAAATCGCGTCTGGAAAAAATAATCAAAGTCAAGACCCAAGTAAAGAGGGTGTTCAAAGAGACTTGCTTCCAATTGTAGAAGGAAGTACTGTTAATACAAAATTTGGGCAAGTTAAGACTGACCATATTTTATTTATTGCAGCAGGGGCATTTCATGTAAGTAAACCAAGTGATTTATTACCAGAACTTCAAGGAAGATTTCCTTTAAGAGTTGAGTTAAATTCACTAGATGAAGAAGCGCTTTATAAAATTTTAACAAATACAAAAAATTCACTTTTAAAACAGTATCAAGTTTTATTAAAAGTTGAAGATGTTGAACTTGTATTTGAAGATGATGCAATTCAAGCATTTGCACATTTAAGTGTTACTGCAAATACAAAAGCAGAAGATATTGGTGCAAGAAGATTGCATACAGTTATAGAAAAAGTAATTGAAGATATAAGTTTTAATGCTGATGAACTAAAAGGCCAAACAATTATTATTTCAAAAGACTTAGTATATGAAAAGCTGAAAAATATCGTAGAAGATGAAGATATAACGAGATATATTTTGTAATTTATAAATTATTTTGATACAATTATCAAGTATTAATTTAAAAGGGGAGAAAAGATGAATTTAGTTACATTTTGTGAAATCGATCAAGGTATAATAGACCCAAAAAACAATTTAGAAATTTTTGGTGAAAACCATAGTGGTGAAGCAGATTTGGCAATTTTGGATATTAATTCTATTTTTGATTTTGAAGAAAACAAAGCAGATGCTTGTAAAAAAGAGTTTCTTTCAATAGCAATTATTGATGACGAAAGTGATTATGATGCGTTTAAAAACTTTGGAATTGATGCTTGGATAAAAAGAAAAGATTTATCTAAAATCAATGAAATTATTGATTTAGCTCAGCAAAGGCTTTAAGATTATTATAGATACACATTGTCATTTAGATGACAATCAATATTTAGATGATATTGATGAAGTTATAAGTAGAGCGATTAGTGAAGGTGTTAAAGCTTTTTTAATACCTGGAGCTGATTTAAAAGATACTCCAAGAGCAGCTATGCTTAGCGAAAAATATAAGGAAGTATTTTTTAGCGTTGGAGCACATCCGTATCATGCAAATGAGTATGATGAAACAATTATGGAAAAATATATTACTCATCCAAAATGTATAGCAATTGGTGAATGCGGATTGGATTATTATAGACTTCCTGATGATGAAACATCAAAGCAAGAAGAGATTAAACTACAAAAAGAGGTTTTTATATCTCAAATAGAGTTTGCAAAAAAATATAAAAAGCCTTTAATTATTCATATAAGGGATGCCTCAAATGATTCAAAGCAGATTTTAATTGATTATAATGCCAATGAAGTAGGTGGTGTTCTACACTGCTTTAATGCAGATGAACAACTTTTAGTTTTATCAAAGCATAATTTTTATTTTGGTATCGGAGGGGTATTAACTTTTAAAAATGCAAAAAAACTTGTACAAGTTTTACCTAAAATACCAGAAGAGAAAATATTACTTGAAACAGATGCACCATATCTCACTCCTCATCCATATAGAGGACAAAGAAATGAACCACTTTATACAAAAAATGTAGCTTGCGCGATGGCAGAATTATTAAATAAAAGTGAATTAGAAATAGAAGATTTAACAACACGAAATGCCAAAAATTTATTTAAAGAGTTTTCTAGTATAAATTAGATAAAATATATGCTATTTTGCAAAATCAAATAAGGATATAAAATATTGTATAAATTAATTTTTTTATTTATATTTTCTTTTTCTTGGCTAAATGGTGCACTAATTGGTTCTAATTTTGATAAACGAGATATTCTTATTTTAAATGAATTAGACATTGAACCATCATTTATTACAGACTATGAACTACAAAGAACTTATAGTAGATTTTTAAAAAACCCAGAACACTACAAAGAAAATCTAAGTGATGCAACACTATTTTTACCAATGGTAAATAATATTTTAAGAAGCGAGGGAATCCCTTCATCATTTATTTATTTGGCAATGGCTGAATCAATTTTTACATTAAATGCTAAATCAAGTGCAAAAGCAATTGGTTTGTGGCAATTCATGCCTGAAACTGGAAAAATTTATGGTTTAGATAACGACTTGTATGTTGATGAAAGAATGGACTTTGTAAAATCTACATATGCAGCAACAAAATATTTAAAACAAATGCACTCACAATTTGGTAAATGGTATCTTGCGGCTATGGCATATAATGCTGGACAAGGAAGAGTAATTGAAGCAATTACAAGAGCTACTATTGATTTATATGTAGAGCAAAATGGTCCAAACAATCCAAAGAAAGAGAAGATTAAAGAATATAGAAGCATTATAAGTGCTTACCAAGCAAAAAGAATGCCATTTAATCAGGTAAATAAAATATATAAAGAAGTTAAAAAATGGGGAATTACTCCTGATATTTACACACTTTTAACTGTTCAAAAAGAGACAAAAAGACAGTATATCCCAAATGAAACAAGAAATTATATTAGAAAAATCGTTGCTCTTGGTATGATGAATAATAAAAGTTTTATATCAAATGAAGATTCTCATTTGTTAAATCTTGGTGATACTGCAACATCAATTGCAACAATCAAAGTTAAAGGTGGAATGCATTTAAAAAGTATTGCAGATGCAATTGGTGTTAACTATAAAGAGTTATCAAAATTAAATATGCATTTAAAAGAGTATATTGTTCCACCTAGTTCTAAAGAGTATGATATTTATATTCCTTATAGTAAGCTTGCTAGATATAACCTTAGTAAAAATAGCATAACAAATGATAGATTTGCTATTTATAAAGTTCAAAGGGGTGATTCATTAGCTTCAATTGGAAAAAAACACAAGCTAAATTATAAAATTATAAAAGACTTTAACAACTTAAAAAGCAATTTACTATCTTTAAATCAAAAATTGATTATTCCAATTGTTAGTTCTTCAAACTCAAAAAAAATTGTTTTAAAAAATAAAACAAAGAATAAAAGTTATTATGTAAAAAATGGAGATTCTTTGTATAAAATTGCTCAAATGTATGATATTTCTATTGATAAGCTTAAAAAAAATAATAATTTAAAAAACAATACAATAAAGGTGGGAGATAAACTTGTTCTTAACTAAAAAATATATTACTTTGCCAATTTTAGTTGGTTCTATTTTTTTAATTACTGGATGCTCAAATAAAGAGTATAATTATAGTTCTTATCCTTATTCAAAAACGACTAATCAGGGATATAAATCTTCACCAGACCAAGAGATAAAAAACTCTCCTGCAATGCATAGAGCAACTATGAAACCATATAAAGTTTTTGGGAAATGGTACTATCCAACAGTTGCAAAAGTTGGTGATGTTCAAACAGGAATAGCATCTTGGTATGGACCAGATTTTCACTCAAAAAAAACATCAAATGGTGAAACTTATAATATGTATGCACAAACAGCAGCTCATAAAACTTTACCTATGAACACAATGGTTAGAGTTGATAACTTAGAAAATGGCAAATCAACAATTGTAAGAATAAATGATAGAGGTCCTTTTGTAGATGGAAGAATCATAGATTTGTCAAATAAAGCTGCTCATGATATTGATATGGTAAAAAAAGGAATAGCAAAAGTTAGAGTTACTATTTTAGGATTTCATGCAAAAATTGCACAAACTCAAAGTGAAAAAAATGAAGTTGCAACAGTTGGACAATATTTTGTACAAGTTGGTGCATTTAGTAGGTATGAAGGTGCTTTAGAAACACAAAGAAAATTCAAACTAATTATTGATGATGGAAAACATGATGTAATTATCAAAAGAAGCGATTTAAATAGAGTTTGGGTAAGTGGCTTTAGATCTGTTCAAGAAGCAGAAGATTTCAAAAATAGCAATGGATTATGTGGCGCTATGATTATTGCAGAGTAGGAGAGGTTATGGTTGAGTTAAGTAGAAAAACAAAAGAGACAGATATTGTTTGTAAGTTAAACTTAAATACTACAGGAAAAAGTAGTATAAACACTGGAATTGGTTTTTTTGACCATATGCTAGAAGCTTTTTCTAAACATAGTGGAATTGACTTAGAATTAGCTTGTAAGGGTGATTTACATATTGATGATCACCATAGTGTTGAAGATTGTGGTATTGTTTTAGGACAAGCACTTAAAAAAGCAATTTTTCCTATTCAAGCAGTTGAAAGATATGGAAATGCAACAGTTGTAATGGATGAATCTTCAGTAACTTGTGAACTTGATTTAAGTAATAGACCTTATTTAGTATATGAAGTAAATATTCAAGGCAAAGTTGGTAGCTTTGATTGTGAATTAGTAGAAGAGTTTTTTCAAGCATTGATTTTTAATTCTGGGCTTACTTGCCATTTAATTCAAAACAGAGGAAGAAATAAACACCATATTATAGAAGCAACATTTAAAGCATTTGCTGTTGCTTTAAGAAGAGCATTAGTTACAAACGATAAACTAGGTGTTCCAAGTACAAAAGGTGTTTTATGATTGAGTTAATCGTCTTAGATGTAGATGGTACTTTAACAAATGGACAAATTACATATACAAATAGTGGTGATGAGCTTAAAAGTTTTGATGTAAAAGATGGTTTAGCAATCGCATCTTGGACAAAAAAATTTGCTAAAAAAGCCGCTATTATTACTGGGCGAACATCAAAAA
>CAYJFN010000128.1:0-5120 GCA_964369325.1 uncultured Arcobacteraceae bacterium | reverse complement strand
GGTTGGGGTGTTGGGTTTGGTTGTGAAGGTGGTAGAGTTGGCCTAGTTGGTTCTACATTTGAGTTTCCATTTTCACTATTTCCTCCACTACTCCCTTCAAATTGATTGTCATTAAATTCATTATCTTCACGATCTATATTTACTTCTTCTTCAAAGTTATCTCTTTGGGTAAAATCAAAAATTCCATTATCTGTTGAAACTGTTAAAAATTCTGGTGATTGCTGAATTAAAGAATCAGTAAACTCTTCTGAATTTAAATTTGATTCAATATTAACTATTTCACCATCTCTTGCTAAAAATTCATCTAGTTCACCTTCCCCACCTTCTTTCTCTTCTTCACCTTCTGCAGTCTCTTCTTCTGTTATATCTTCACTTAAAGTATTTGGGGTAAGAATTAATTCATTTGATTCGTTTATTGTGTTTGTTAAATTTCCATCAAAAATTAAATTTTTTGAACCATTTAACAAAACAATTTCTTGCGAGTCACTATTTATAACAATTTGATTATTTGTTGTATTACCTTCATATCCGAATACTGTTTCACCTTGCAACACAGTATCTCCAATTTTTAACTCTCTGATACTTCCATTTGAGTCTTTTACAAAAAATATTCCATCTAAAGATTGTATAGTTCCAGTGTTAACTAACATAATCAATTCCTTTTGTCTCTATTTAATGACATTTTACAATAATTATTAATTTTTTTCCACATAAAACATACATATATTATTTTTTATACCAAAGCTTATTTAGTGGCTCATATTATTGTTATATTAAAACTTAAAGTAATATTAACTTATGTTTATTATTAGTTTTGATAATTAACTTAAAATATAAAGACAAAATAATTTAACTTAAAAAATATATTTCAAGATATATACTTCATTTAAGTAAATTAATTTTTTCTTGCCCAATCCTATATAAAGCAAAGTCGTATTTTATAGGGTCAAGAGAATCAAACTCTCTTAATTTTTCAGTGATTAAAATAGCTGATTTTAAATCATAAGTTGTTCTACTAAGAAGTCCTAGTTTTTGCGAAACTTTAAAAGTGTGAGTATCAAGTGGTAAGATTAAATCTTTTGTGGAGATGTTTTTCCATAAACCAAAATCTAATTTATCTTCTCTTACCATCCATCTTAAAAACATATTCCATCTTTTATATGGTGCATTTCCTATAAGTTTAATTTTGTTGTTTTTATCTCTTTTAAATGGATTTGAGAGTAAAAAATTATAACCAAATGAAGAGTAATCATTTGCTTTTAAAATAGCATTTATAAGAGCATCTATTCCTTCAAGTACACAATTTTCTTTTTTATAAGCATTACAAAATATTTCGTTTAGAGAGTTTTCTTCTTTTACTCTTTTTAGTGCAGTGAATATTGCAACTACATCTTGTGAACTTTGAAAACGGTAGTAATGTTTTTGAAGTTCATTTTGTATTTGTTCTTCAGTTGCGTTTAGTAAACTAAAATCTAATGAGTCTAAAAACTTCACAATTTGCCGAGCATTACCATAAGCAAACAAAGCACATAATAGTATTGCAAACTCATTGTCTTGATATCTAGTTGCTACTAAAAGAGGGTCAGGTTTGTCATAAGATAGCTCACAAGCAGTGTTTCTTTTTTGACATTCTAAATCTAAAATTAACTTAATGTTTTCCATAAAATTCCTAATATTAATTTTGTATTGACTTTGTTATAATAGCAAACTTTAATTTATTATAGGATTTTAAATTGGCAAACATATTAATAACAGGTTGTTCTAGTGGTATAGGACTTGCAAGTGCAAAACTGCTACAACAAAAAGGTCACAAAGTTTTTGCAAGTGCCAGAAAAAATGAAGATGTTAAAAAACTAGAAGAGCTAGGATTTGAATCATATTTGATTGATATTACTAATGAAAGTAGCATAAAAAATGCACTTGAAACAATAGTAGAAAAACATAAAGTTTTAGATGTAGTTTTCAACAACGCTGGTTTTGGGCAACCAGGTGCGGTTGAAGATATTACTAAAGATGTTTTAAGATTTCAATTTGAAACAAATGTTTTTGGAACACATAACTTAACTTGTGAAGCTATAAAAATTATGAGAAAACAAGGCTTTGGAAAAATTATTCAACATAGTTCTGTTGTAGGACTTGTAAGCCTAAAATTTAGAGGTGCATATAATGCTAGTAAATATGCTATTGAAGGGCTAAATGACACTTTAAGACAAGAATTGCTAGGAACAAATATTTCTATTAGTACTTTAAATACTGGACCAGTTACTAGTAAATTTAGAGAAAATTCATTACATAACTTTAGAAAAAATATTGATATAGAAAATAGTTCTTTTAATGAAGTTTATAAAAATGAAATAAAAAAGAGACTTGAAAGTACAGAAGATACAACTGCATTTAATATAAGTGCAGAAGAAGCTGCGCTTACAATTTTAAAAATAGTAGAATCTAAAAAACCAAAACCAAGATATTATATAACAAAAGCAACATATATTTTAGGCTTTGCAAAAAGAATATTATCTACATCTTTATTGGACAAACTTCTAAGTAGAATATAATTAAAGAGGTTAATTTAACTAGCCTCTTTTGCAATATCTTTTGTATTTGCTTTACTTTGCAAATAATCAGAAATTTGCATTAGACAAAAGGTTACCAGAAATATAAATAATCCAGGGAAAAAGCTCACCCACCAAGCAATATCCATAACAACCTTTCCACTACTTAGTAAACTTCCTAAGCTCATTTGAGGCGGATTTATTCCAAGCCCTAAAAAAGAAAGACCAGATTCAGCTAAAATAGCTCCTCCTACACTAAAAGTAAATGAGATTAAAAATATTGGAGCTAATAGTGGTGCAAAATATTTAAAAATAATTTTAAAATTACTAACATTTGCTTGTTTTAAAATTTTAATATATGGTTTATTACTTATTGCAAAACTTTCACTTCTTATCATTCTAGACATTCCCATCCAACTTGTAATTGATATTACTATAATTAAAACTAGTGATGAAGCTTGAATATATGAAACAAGTGCAAGAAGCAGAAAAAATGTTGGAAAGGTTAAAAATAAATCTATTACTATAGTTATACTCTTATCAATTTTTCCTTTAAAAAACCCTGCATTTATACCTATAAAAAGTCCTATCAAAGAGGAAATTCCTGCACTTAAAAAGCCAATTATAAGTGAGGTTTGGGCTCCTTGCAAAACCCTTGCTAAAATATCACGCCCTAGTCTATCTGTACCAAAAATGTGCTCAAGACTAGGTGGAAGTAAAATAGAAGTTGGATCTAGTTCATATGCACTAACCGTATAGACAAATGGCATTAAAAAAACAATTACTATTAATGAAATAAGTAATGTTAGTGCGAATTTATACATACTCAAACCATATGATAGTAACTAAGTGAACTATTACCAAATTTTTTAGTTTTATAGCACTCAAATTTTCCAAGAGTTTGTGGTATTTCAAGTTCACTCATGTGTTCAAAACAGATTAACATAATATTGTCATTAGTTATATTTTTAACTATTTCAAAACATTTTTCATATATATCACTCATACCATCTCTAAAATCAAATGGGGGGTCTATATATAAAACTAATTCATTTGAAGAGTTTTTAAGCGAATTTAAAACTGTTGGCAACTCTTTAAAAGTATCTCCTAAAATAGTTTGACACTTACTTGCATCTATATTTTTACAATTTCTTAGCAAAGTTGTATAAGAGTTTTTATCTTTTTCTATAAAATAAGCTCTTGAAGCCTCTCTTGAAACTGCTTCTAGCCCAATAGAACCACTTCCTGCAAATGCTTCTATAAAAATAGTGTCAATTATATCAAACTGCAAAACATTAAAAAAAGACTCTTTAAGTCTTGCTTTTGAACTTCTTGTAGTGTTTAAAGATGGTAATTCAAGTTTTTTACCTTTATGAATTCCTGCAATTATATGGGTTGTTAGTTTTTGATTTTTCATTTAATAGTCTTTAATATTTTTTGTAATTATAGTAAAACTTTCTTAAGGTGTGGGTTATTAAACTTTAGAAATATTTCGTTAATGTTTTGTTAAAAAACTAAGTTATACTTTCAAAATCAAATTAAGAAGGACAAAAATGAGCAAAAGGGAATTGAAAGAAATAGCAACATCGTTTACAACAACTGTGTTTGTTATTATTGGTCTTAGTGGTGTTATGCTATATTTTAAATGGTTTAACTCATATGTAAAAGAGTTACATGAGATTTTAGGACTTGCATTTGTTGTTATTGTAGCACTTCATGTGTTTGTAAATTGGAATGCAATGAAAAGCTATTTTAGTAAAAAAATGTTCTATATTTCATGTCTTGTAGTTTTAGCTATAAGCTCTTTTTTTGTAATAAAAGTTGCAACAAGTAGTGAAGTTTCACCAAAAGGACTAGCGCTTAAAAGTATTGCAGGTGGAACACTAAAAGATGCTTTAAAAGTTATGAAAATTGATTACGAAAGTGCAAAAAGCAATTTAAATGCTAGATACAATAAAAATCTTGATGATTATAACTCATTAAATGCTTTAGGAAAAGATATAGGAGTAGATGCCTTTGGAGCTATTTCTGTTTTACTTAAAAAATAAAGGAGAGTTTTAATAAACCCTCCAAACTATCTAGCATAACTTTGAGCTCTTATTTCTCTAATTACATTTACTTTTATTTCACCTGGATATTGAACTTTTTCTTCAATCTCTTTTGCTATTTCACAAGCTAGAAGTACTGCTTCATCGTCATTTACTAGCTCTGCTTGTACAATCACTCTAACTTCTCTTCCCGCATTAATAGCATAGGCGTTTAAAACTCCTAATTTGCTAGTTGAAATTTTTTCAATCTCTTCGACTCGCTTTAAGAAGCTTTCTAAAACTTCTCTTCTTGCTCCTGGTCTTGCAGCACTTAAAGCGTCTGCTGCACAAACTGAAGCACTCTCTACATTCATAGGCTCTTGATGACCATGATGTGCATAAATCGCATTTATAACAGTTTCTGGTTCATTGTATCGTTTACAAATTTGAGCACCTAAATCCACATGGCTTCCTGGCATTTCATGTGTTAAAGCTTTTCCAATATCATGCATAAGCCCTGCTCTTCTAGCTAATATTGGGT
>CAYJFN010000127.1:0-5155 GCA_964369325.1 uncultured Arcobacteraceae bacterium | reverse complement strand
TTTTATGGAAAATCTTTTTCAAGACCAAGATATTGTTGATATAAAAATTGAAGACTCGGTAAAAGCTTCTTATTTAGACTACTCTATGAGTGTTATTATTGGGCGTGCTTTACCTGATGCAAAAGATGGTTTAAAACCTGTTCATAGAAGAATTTTATATGCAATGCATGATTTGAATTTAAGTTCGAAAGCAGCATATAAAAAATCAGCTAGAATCGTGGGAGATGTAATAGGTAAGTACCATCCACATGGAGATAGTTCTGTTTATGATGCGCTTGTTCGTATGGCACAAAGTTTCTCAATGAGAGCACCTTTGGTTGATGGGCAAGGAAACTTCGGTTCAGTTGATGGTGATAATGCAGCAGCAATGAGATATACAGAAGCTAGAATGTCAAAAATTTCAGAAGATATCTTAAAAGATATTGATAAAGATACTGTAAATTTTATACCAAATTATGATGATACTGTAAAAGAACCATCTGTTTTACCTACAAGAGTGCCTACTCTTTTATTAAATGGGAGTGAAGGTATCGCAGTTGGTATGGCTACAAAAATTCCTCCTCATAACTTAGGAGAATTACTTGATGCGATTTTACATACAATAGATAATCCAGAAGTAACAGCTGATGAACTTATGGAGTTTATTGCTGGACCAGATTTTCCAACAGGTGGAACAATCTTTGGAAGAAGAGGAATTGTAGATGCTTATAATACTGGTCGAGGAAGAGTAAGAATTAGAGCAAAACATCATATTGAAACAAGAGGGAAAAAAGAGATAATTGTTTTAGATGAGCTTCCTTACCAAGTAAATAAAGCAAGATTAATTGAACAAATTGCAACATTAGCAAAAGACAAACAAATAGATGGAATTTCTGAAGTTAGAGATGAGTCAGATAGAGAAGGTATTAGAGTTGTAATTGAGTTAAAAAAAGATGCAATGGGTGAAATTGTATTAAACAATCTCTATAAATCGACACCTATGGAAACGACATTTGGAATTATTCTTTTAGCAGTTCACAATAAAGAACCAAAAGTATTTACTCTGCCAGAGCTATTAAATGTGTTTTTATCTCATAGAAAAACTGTAATTATTAGAAGAACAATTTTTGATTTAGAAAAGGCAAAAGCTAGAGCGCATATTTTAGAAGGGCTTAAAATTGCAGTTGATAATATTGATGAAGTTGTTAAAATAATTAGAGCTTCTTCAAATGATTCAGAAGCAAGAGAGAAATTAAGAGAGAGATTTGATTTAAGCGAAATTCAAGCACAAGCAATTTTAGATATGAGACTTGGAAGATTAACAGGACTTCAAAGAGATAAGCTAGAAGCTGAATATGCAGAATTAATGTCACTTATAGCTGAACTTGAAGCAATCTTAAAATCAGAAGAGAGATTAAATGAGATTATCAAAGAAGAGCTTATTGAAATCAAAGAAAAATATAATACTCCAAGATTAACTGAAATTGAAGATTCATATGATGAAATTGATATGGAAGATTTAATTCCAAATGAACCAATGGTAGTAACTATTACTCATAATGGATATGTAAAAAGAGTTCCTATTAAAGCATATGAAAAACAAAGAAGAGGTGGTAAAGGAAAAGTTGCTGTTACTACTCATGATGATGATTTTATAGAAAGATTCTTTGTAACAAATACTCATGATACTTTAATGTTTGTAACAAATATGGGTCAGTTATATTGGCTGAAGGTTTATAGAATTCCTGAAGGAAGTAGAACTGCAAAAGGAAAAGCAGTAGTTAATTTAATTAACTTACGACCAGATGAGAAAATTATGGAAATTATTCCAACAACAGATTTTGATGAATCTAAATCATTAGCATTCTTTACAAGAAATGGTATTGTAAAAAGAACAAGTTTATCTGAGTTCTCAAATATAAGAAGTAATGGTGTAAGAGCTATTGTTTTAGATGATGCAGATGAAATAGTAACTGCAAAAATTACTGATGCACAATCGCAATATCTGATGATTTTTACAAGTTTAGGTCAATGTATTAGATTTGACATGGAAAAAACAAGAGAGCAAGGAAGAAGTACTAGAGGTGTTAGAGGAATTAAATTTAAACTTGATAGTGACTTTGTAGTTGATGCAAATGTTGTAAACAGTGTTGAGCAAGAACTTTTAACAGTATCAGAGAAAGGTATAGGAAAACGAACTACAGTAGAAGAATATAGAGAGACAAATAGAGCAGGTAGCGGTGTTATCTCTATGAAATTAAGCAATAAAACAGGAAGTGTTATAGGGGCTGTTTTAGTTGATGAGACTCAAGATTTAATGTTATTAACAAGCATTGGAAAAATGATTAGAGTCGATATGAATACTATTAGAAAAGCAGGAAGAAATACTAGTGGTGTAATAATAGTAAATGTTGATAAAGATGATAAAGTTGTAAGTATAGCAAAATGCCCAAAAGAAGATGAAGACGAGCTTGATATTGAAAACGCAGACACAATGGATGGTGTTGATTTAAGTAATTTAAATTTATTAAATAGTAGTGAAGGAAGTGAAGAATGAGAAAATTTAACGTAGCAGTAGTAGGAGCAACAGGAGCAGTTGGTGAAGAACTGTTTAGAGTTTTAGAACAGCTTGATTTTCCTATTAATAAGCTTGTGCCACTTGCTAGTGCAAGAAGTGCAGGAACAAAAATAGAGTTTAAAAACACAGAGCATACAGTGTTAGAATTAACTCAAACTTGTTTTGAAGAAAATGAAGTAGAAATTGCATTTTTTAGTGCAGGTGGAAGTGTATCTGCAGAATTTGCAAAATTTGCAGTTGAAGCAGGTGCGGTTGTAATTGATAATACAAGTCACTTTAGAATGGAAAAAAATGTTCCTTTAGTTGTTCCTGAAGTAAATCCTGAAGATATAACTTATTGGAGAGAAACAGGAATTATTGCAAATCCAAATTGTTCAACTATTCAAATGGTAATGGCACTTAAACCACTTGATGAACTTTATGGTATTAAAAGAGTAGATGTTTCAACATATCAAGCAGTTTCTGGAGCTGGTAAAAAAGGTATGGAAGAGCTTGTTAGACAAATGCAAGACTTTTTTGCATTTAGATTAGATGAGACTGAAATTAAAGCATTTGCTCACCAAATTGCTTTAAACGTTATACCTCAAATTGATGTTGCACAAGAAAATGGGTTTACTAAAGAAGAGATGAAAATGGTTAAAGAGACTCAAAAAATTATGCATAAAGAACTTCAAGTAGCTGCAACTTGTGTAAGAGTTCCAGTTTTAAGAAGTCACAGTGAGTCAATAACAGTTACTTTTGAAGATGATGTAGTTGTAGATGTTGAAGAAGTTAGAGAAGCATTAGCAAGATTTGAAAATGTTGAAGTAATTGATGATTTAAAAAATGGTGCATATCCTATGCCAATTATTGCAACTGATACAGATATTACTTATGTTGGAAGAATTAGAAAAGATGTATATGCGGATAATATTGTACACTTTTTTAATGTTGCAGACCAAGTTAGAGTAGGAGCAGCTACAAATGCAGTTAGAATTGCTTTAAAATGGATTGATATGGAGAGTGAACTTTAATGTTTAATGAGATGTTTCAAAGTGGGATGTGGTATACAAGATTTTTAGTAATTCTTGCAGTAATATTTGGACTTATTGGTGCAGTTGTGCTTTTTGTTGTTGCTAGTATGGATATTTTTGTTGTTGCAAAATATACATACACTACTATTGTTACAGGGGCTCATCCTGAGAATTTTCATGAAGATATTGTAAGTGGAATTATAGGTGCAGTTGATTTATATCTTATAGCTATTGTTATGTTGATTTTTTCTTTTGGTGTTTATGAACTATTTATTTCACCAATAAAACAAATTCAAGAAGCAGGAGATACTCATAAGATATTATCAATTACAACATTAGACCAACTAAAAGATAAGATTGCTAAAGTAATTATCATGGTTTTAGTAGTAAACTTTTTCCAAAGAGTTCTACATACTGAATATAATGGTGCTTTAGAGATGTTATATTTTGCCCTAGCAGTAACTGCATTAAGTGTTGGTTTGTATTTTTTGGGCAAATTAGGAAAAAAATAAATTTAATAAAATAGATAAAAGGTTATATTATGTCAAAAATTTTTGTAGATGCGTGTTTAAGAAAACCAACTCCTTATACTCCTGTGTGGATGATGAGACAAGCAGGTAGATATTTACCAGAGTACATGGAAGTTCGAGCAAAAGCTGGAAACTTTTTAAACTTATGTCATGATCCTGAAAAGGCTTGTGAAGTAACTATTCAGCCATTAGATATTGTTGGAGTTGATGCAGCAATTTTATTTTCAGATATTTTAGTTATTCCAAATGAAATGGGTATGCATTTAGATTTTGTAAAGGGAGAGGGACCTGTATTTAAAGATCCAATCGTAACTGAAGCTGATGTTGATGCATTAATTGGTGGAGAAGAAGCTGCTAATAAATTAACTTATGTGTATGAAACAATCAAATTATTAAAAGAAAAACTTCCAGAAGATAAAGCTTTAATTGGTTTTACAGGTGCTCCTTGGACATTAGCAACTTATATGATTGAGGGACAAGGAACAAAAACATATAACATTTGTAAAAAAATGATGTATTCAAATCCAGAACTTTTACATAAAATTTTAAGAAAAGTAACAGAAGTTGTTAAGTTTTATATGGAAAAGCAAATTCAAGCTGGTGCTGATGTTGTTCAAATCTTTGATTCTTGGGCAGCTGCAATTGAACCAGGTAAATATGATGAGTTCTCATGGAAATACATGGTAGAAATAGCAGAATATGTAAAAGAAAAATATCCTAATATTCCAGTTATAATGTTTCCAAAAGGAGTTTCTGCATTTATTAGCTCTGGTGGAGTTTATGGAAACTTTGATGTATTTGGGGTTGATTGGGGAACACCAATTAGTTTAGCAAAAGAGAAATTAGGAAGTAGATATGTTCTTCAAGGAAATATGGAGCCTTGTAGACTTTATTCTAAAGAAGAAACAACAAAATGTGTTGAAGCAATTCAAGCAGTTATGCAAACAGAAGGACATATATTTAACTTAGGACATGGAATTTTACCTGACGTACCAGTAGAAAATGCTATTCACTTTGTAAGTGAATGTAAACGTGTTTCTAAAAAATAATTAATA
>CAYJFN010000126.1:0-5191 GCA_964369325.1 uncultured Arcobacteraceae bacterium | reverse complement strand
AATTGCAATATTATTTAGTGTGCTTACATCACCGACATGAATGACGGTGTTTTACATGCAAATTTGGTAAAAAGAGACTCTTTTAGAGTCTCTTTTTTTATATTTTATCTACAACTGCACCAGAAACTACAGTTACACCTTTTTTACTTAATTGTTCAACTTCTTCTAATTCACCAACACCAGTTGCAATGAACTCAACTCCAATAGAGTCAAGTACAATTTTAACCACATTAATGTTTTGTTGAGCATCTAAGATATATCTTTCATCAGCTTTTACAAATACTGGTTTTAACTCTTTTAGATATTCATAATTTTCACCATAAGCCATGAAGCTGCTAATACCAAACTCAAAACCATATTCTTTAAATAATCTAATAAATCGTTTACTATCTTCAAAATGATCATTAATCACAGATTCTGGTATTTCAAAGATAATTTTTTTACTAATTTTTCCTTTTGTTTCATCAAAAAGTTTTTTTAACACTCCATATGTTGAGTGTTCTTGAACAAATTGTGAAGATATCTGGATACTTAAAGGAATACTATCTTGACTATCTGATGATAATAATACTTTTCTAATAACATGCATATAAACATCTTGAACCATTCCAAGCTCAACAACAGGGGCTATAAGCATTCCATAGAAATATGATTCATTGTTTCCATCTTTTAATGCAAAACTTACTACATTGTGTCGTTTTTCTTTTGTTGTTGTGTCTATAACTTTTCTATACATAATATCAAAGCTATCATTTGCAAAACCATCTAAAATGATTTGTCTCCATCTCTCTTTTGTAATAGCTACTTTATTGTTTAGTAACTCATAATATTGGCCTTGAGGAAGTAGTTTTGCTTGAGCCAATGCATAATCTAGCACACTAAATAGTTCACTCATATTGTGTTGTGGTTCATATTCACAAACCCCAATATTTACACCAAATTCAGTTTTGTCTAGTTCGTTTTCTTTGATTTTTTCATCTGTATATTTTAAGATATCTTCTACAATCTCTTTTACATTTTCCATATAAACTTCTGGTAGCATTATAACTATTTCCGTACCATTTACTCTACAAACAATTGAATTAGCAAAATGTTCAACTTGCTTTTGCAAATATGTACCAAATGAAGCTAAAAGCTCATCGGTATTTTTGTATCCTAATACTTGATTTAATACTTCAACTCTTTTTAGCGAAATAATAATTGTTGTTCCATAGTTTTTACCATTTTCATCTGTTAAATATTCTGTTGCTTTTAGGATAAAATACCTTCTATTTGGTATTTTCATTACAGTGTCATTGTAAAGTAGTTCTTTGTTTTCACTTAGTGTATCACTTGCTGTTTTAAAAATGGTTTCAAACTTTCTTACCATACTATTAATACTTAAAACAACTGATTTAAACTCTGTTGTCCATGGAAGTTTTTCTTGTATTACAAACTCATTTTGCATAACTGCTTTAGCTTGTTTTTCTATTCTAAATAGAGGTCGTAACATTGCTCTAAAAATATACGCTAAAATTGATAAAGAAATAATATATGCAACACTTAGATACATTACCATATTCATCATAATTTTATATAACTGAAAATAAGTAACCCCTCTATCACTTAATACATTTAAAGTACCAATTACTTGCCAACCTGTTGAAACACTTGCTTTTGCAACTGGCACTTCAAAAGCAACAATATTTGTAAACCAATCAGGAATATTAGAAGTTTGTATTTCTTTACTTCTTTCGTATAAAACTTTGTTTTCTGTATCTTCAAAGCTTATTTTTTCATAGTTACCATTGTCAAAACTAGCATTTATAATTGTTTCAATAGCTCCTTGTTCCATGCCTGTACTACTTATTGTAATACTTAAACTAGAAACACTATTTTGTGCATTTTCATACAACTCTTGCTGTGCTGAATCTTTTACTATCTTAAAAGATACTGCTAAAATAATAACCATTAAGACAACAAATATAAAAGTTACTAAAATAGCTATTTGCTTATAAAGTGTCATAATCTCTTCTCCTTAATATGTTTCATTAATGTATCCCATTTTCTGTGTGCTGTTGTTTTTTTCCCATCATTAAGTACATCTGGATTGAAGTTAAATACAGGTGTCAAATCATCTCTTTTAGATGCAGGAAGAAGTATTCTTCTTAAGTTATCTAAAACATATGGTTCTGATTTTGGTGTAGGAAAGTAAGTTAAAACCATGTGAGCTTCTGGGTAATTTTTTACTCTAACGTATGTCAAATACATCTGTGAGCTTTTTATTCCCAATTCTTTTAAGAGAAAATATTTTGCAATAACATAATCTTCACAATCACCTTTATCTTTTCCTAAAAATTCGTAAGGTGTTGCCCAATAATCTGTTACTCCATAAACTTTAATATCCCTTGTATAAGGCACATTATTGAAGAACTCATTTACTTTTTCAACTTTTTCTAAATCACTTTTTCCTTCTAGTCTTTTTACTAGTTTATCTAGTGCTAAAAAACGATTTTTAGCAAATTTTCCATACTTTTTTTCCACTTTACTAATAATGCTTTGTGAAACAATTGCATGAGAAAAACTTAACAAAAGTAAAACAATAATGGTAGTTAAAAGTTTCATAAGTTATTATATCACACTTACTCTTAATAGAATAAATAATTCTTTGATTGTAATTATTGCAAGCTTAAAATAGGCACTTCCTTTGTGCCTATTTTGTTAAATTTGAATTAATAATTTTACATTCCAATATCTGTGTTGATACTTTCATGGATTTTTATTACAACAGTTTCATCATGAATTACACCAGAATAAGAAGTATATCCATCTGCATCTGTGTCACCTTTTGACCATTGATCTGTTAAATGAACTGTATCTTCATCTGTACCACTAATTTTTAGATGTTCTACATCAATATCTATAAAGTCATCACTCTCTCTCATAGCTAAAACATCTTCTAAACTTAAGTGATTTATTACATGAGAACCTTCTGCTGTTAAATCTAATTCTTCTACGTTTTTAACTTTATCTATAAAGTCAGAGATATTAATATCTTCTGAATTTATATCTGTAGAGCCCATTAGTTCTAATACGTCATATCCACTTCCACCATCAATTAATGTATCATTTGTATCTGCAATAATCGTATCATCTCCAGAACCAGCTAAAATAATATCAGAGCCTTCACCACCATGTAAAGTATCATCACCTCCTAATCCTAAGATAACATCATCTCCACTTCCACCATATATAGTGTCATTTCCATCATTGTTTGTTTCCATTTCATTTGCAGCTGTTTTAAGTGCTTCTAAATTGTCTTTAGCAGCATCTGCTAAATCTTGAACAAGTGCAGCACTATCATCTGCAGTCATATTTGAGTTTAATGCTTCACTTGTATATTTAGTTTCATCAAGTCCTAATGCACCTGCTAAAGTGCTTAACTGCTCTGCACTTCCATCGCCTGCAATAAAATCATCTCCACCTTGTCCAAATGCAATATCATTTCCACTTCCACCTAATAGTAAATCAGGATCATTTGCTATACTAGCTTCTTTTGCAAACTCTTCTGCATTTGCAATAGCATATTTAATTGCTGCATCAAGTGTTGGAACATATAAACTTCCATCTGGTAATGTTATATTAATTTGCTGTGAAACCCACTCTTGAAGCTCAGAAGTAGTCATTCCTCCAATTACTATATCATTTCCTTCACCTGCATCAGAAACACTTGCTGTAAATGCATCTGTTTCCAATGAACCTGTTTCTGGTTTGAACATCTGGTCATATTCATCTGTATTAATTGTTTTTATACTATCTGCATAATTTTCAAAATATTTATTTAAATCAGTAATATCAACCCCAGGTAATCCAACTACACTAAATCCGCCATTTTCGCCTAATGCGCCCATTAATTCATTGATTGCATTCTCTGTTGCTTCTGCTACTGACTCTGGATGAATTGCATGTTCTGCATCAACCCACGGACCACCATAGTTATAGTATACTTTTGGAGTCCCATCTTCATCAACTATTTTTAAATTAAAAGTATAAAGTTCATTACTACTTACTACTGACCATTCATCACCTACTGTTTTTCCTGTTAAGTCAATTATATCGGTTGGTGTTAGTTTTAATTGCCAACCATCAAAGTAATCACATCTAGAAGGTTGACCATCTGTTACAAATATAACTTGCTTATCGTAATCTTGATTCTCCTTTGTACTTAACCACTCTGTTACTTCTCCCAATGCTGAATCATAATTTGTTTGGCCAGCAGCTGGGATTGAATCAATAAAATTCATTAGAACATTTATTTGTTCAGTTGTACCTGTAAAACCTTCTATAACTAAACTTGTACTACTATCACTAAATAGTACTAACTGAAGATCTATGCTTCCGCCTGTTTCTAAATCTGACGCGTGTTTTGTTAATGTATCTTTGATTACATTTTCTAAAGCATCTTTTGCATCTTGTAAACTTTTTCCATCCTGATCCATAGTTCCAGAAGTATCTAATACTAAAGACACCGAATAGTTTGTTCCTGCTTCAAAATATGAGCTAGTACCTTCTTGTGTATCATATCCATCACCATCTGGTCCTGCTGGCACTGCTGGAGCAGGTGTGAATGTTGCAGATATATCAAACTCTTTACTATTTCCATCACCATCCATTACTGTAAATGTACCACCTGTGCTATCTTTACTTACAGTTGCTAACCAGTTATCACCTTTATTACTTAATATAACTCCACCAAAATCTAAATGAGAACTTCCATCTACTGATTGTGTTACACTTCCTCCATCTGACATTGTCCAATTAGTACCATCAAATGTTGCTGTAACACCATTGAAAGATATTGTTGCTCCATTTTCATCTGCACCTAAATCTAAATCAAGTATATCTGAAGCCTCTTCATCACCTTCTGTTCCTGTTATTACTATAGTCTCATCTACTTCTGGAGCATCATCAACTATATCTATTCCTATTGTTCCTGTTGCTGTAGTTTTTCCATCGCTTATAACAATATCAAAGTGTTCTGTAACATCACCTTCACTATGGTCAGCTGGTGAAGTTTGTTCATATGTATATGTTACTTCACCTGTTTCTGGATTATAACCTGTGAATGTAAGTGTTCCATTTGCTCCTTCTATTGTTTGTCCAACAATTTCATTTACACTTATTCCATTGATTGTTAAAGCATCTCCATCTG
>CAYJFN010000125.1:0-5376 GCA_964369325.1 uncultured Arcobacteraceae bacterium | reverse complement strand
TCTGTTAAAGAGATATTTTTAACAACTGTTCCTCTTTTTGCTACAAAGTTTGCACCTTTTACATCCAAATCTTTTATAATAGTAACACTATCTCCATCTAAAAGTTGTGTCCCATTGCTATCTTTTGTAGGTACTCTATCTTCATTTAAATTTTGCACTCCTTGATTTGCCCAATTTAAAACATCTTCTTCTAAATATAGCATCTCCAATAAATCTTGAGCCCAAGCTTCTTGTTGATTTGATAATTTTGTAAGTGTTCTAAATGCAACAACTTGAACAGCAGGAACTGTACTCCACATTGAATCATTTAAACATCTAAAATGATTTGGATTTGATATTGTTTGACTATCTAATTCTTTTTTACAAGCTTCACAAACTAAAATAACCTCATCTATACTTCCATTACTAGGAGTTACTTCAAATGATGATAACCCTTGTAAGGAACCACAAAGCTCACATATTTCTCCACTTCTTTGATTTAATTGCTGTTCTAAACTCATACTTTACCTTAAAATTTTTTCGTATTATACCATTTTAGCTTGTAATTTTAATTATCTTGTATTATAAGTTTATCTAAAAACTCTATGGCTTTATCATATTCAAACTCTTCAATATCATTTCTTAATATTTCTAGATTCTCAATACTCACTATCACACAAAGATAACACAAAAGCTTCTCTAAAGTCTCTTCATTTATTATGTTACCTCTTTTTAATTTTTGCTTAACATCTTTTATAAAGTTTGTTATTTGCTTAATATCAGCACTGTCAATTTTATTGCATATTTCGTTGCTTTCTTGAATATTACTAAGTTCATTTTTCACATCTGTGATTGCCTTTTTTAAGCTTTCTATTTCATCAATTGGGATACTCATTTGCTTTTTATACAAGGAATCAATTTTATTGCATATATCAAAAAGTATCCTCGCTCCAATATTACCACTTGAACCTTTTAATGTATGAACACCAACAGATGCGTTTTTGTCATTTTGTTCTATTTCTTTAATAATATTAGCAAATTCCTTATTTAATGAATTATTAAATTTGATTAGAATCTTATTGATTAAATTTTTAGAATGTAAAGAATCATCTAAATACTCATAGTCAATAATAACTTTCTTATATTCTTTTTTTATATTATTGTTCAATATAATCTTTTGATTTTTACAATATTTCAATATGTAAGAGTATAGCTTATCTTTATTTATTGGCTTAACCAAATAGTCATTCATTCCTATTTTCAGTATCTTTTGTCTATCTTTAGAAGTTATAGCGGCACTTAATGCAATTATTGGTATTTTTGTATCAAACTCTCTAATTCTTTTTGCTGCTTCATAACCATTTAACACTGGCATTTGCAAATCCATTAAAATCAAATCATATTCACCTATATTATTTTTGTATTTTTCAACGCCTTCTTCTCCATTATTTGCAACAACAACTTCTATTTCAACTCTATTTAGAATTGTTGTTGCGACATCTTGATTTACTTCATTGTCTTCAACCAATAGAACTTTTAGTCCCCTTAAAGAACTAATATGTTCCAGACTTATATTGTCTATATTTTTTTTAGCAAAAGTGATTTTTTGTCCTTTCCAACTAACAACCTCTAGTTCTAAAATAAAACTAAACACACTTCCTACTTTTAATTCACTTTTAACTTCTATTCTTGAATCTAATGCTTTTATAATCCTATCTGATATTGTCAAGCCCAATCCTGTGCCTTCATGTTTTCTTGTATTTGAATTATCTATTTGAGTAAATGGTTGAAAAAGCATACTTAAATCTTCTTCATTCATTCCCATTCCTGTATCACTAACACTAAATTCTATTTTTACTTTTTCATCATCTAATTTTTCTTTTAATTCTATTTTGCAAATAACCTTCCCTTCATTGGTAAATTTCAAAGAGTTACTTACAAAGTTTATTAACACTTGTAAAATTCTTAATTTGTCAGCTTTTACTATATTTGGAAGATTTTGTGATTTTTCTAAAAATAATTCAACATTACTTTTTGCAAATAATTCCATAAAAATTACTTTCAATTCAGTTAGTATTTCATCTAAAGCAAACATCTCTTCTTTTATTTCTAATTTTCCTGCTTCTATTTTTGAGAAATCTAAAATATCGTTAATAATTCTTAATAAAAGTTTAGAAGAAAAATTAATTTTTGTTAAATATTCTAATTGTGTTTCATCTAATTTGGTTTCATACATCAATTCACCAAGTCCTATAATTGCATTCATTGGGGTTCTTATTTCATGGCTCATATTTGCTAAAAACTGACTCTTAGCTTTGCTTGCTTCTTGTGTTTTATGAATTTGTAATATTAGCTCTTCATTTGCTAGTTTTAGCATCTTTTCTGCTCGTTTAAGCTCTGTTTGATCAACCAAACAACCACGGATGTTAGTTAATTTACCATCATCATCTCTTAAGAATTGTTCAAAACTATAAAACCACTTATATTCACCATTTCTCAATCTCATTCTGTATGATCGTTCACTAAAATATATTCCATTTTCTAAAATAAAATGATCTTTTTTAAAATACTCTTTTGCATCATCTTTATGTATAATAAATGGTAAACTATTTTCTCCAAAAGAGAGCTCATCTACAGTGTAACCTAAAATATCATAACAATTTGGTGATATATAATTTGCACGGAAATCACCTTTAAAATAGTCATTCATAAAAGGTACATCAAAAATTATAATTGGTCCCCTATGAAAAAGATTTCTCTCTTTTAACAGTTCTCTTTCAATTGATTTCTTTTCGGTAATATCAACCAAACTCCAAATAATACCAGCTGAAATATCATTAAACACAAGTGGTGCACCAAATATGCTACACCAAATTACTTCCCCATTTTTTCTCTTAAATGGGTACTCAAAATTACTTATTTTACTATTTTCAAATATTTTATATTCTGGTGCAAATTGTTCATATGATTCTTTTGAAATATGAATTAACTCAAAATTGCTTTCTATCATCTCTTCTTGGCTATATCCAAATAATTCACATGCTCTTTTATTTGCTTCTATGATTATTCTTTGTGGAGATGCTAAGAAAATTGCAACAGCATTGTTATCTAATAAAGCTTTTGTATAAATGATGTTTTTCTTTAATAATCTCTCTTTTTCAATCTCTAAAGATACATCTTCAAATGAAAATACAGCTTCATTTTTATCTTCTAGACTATTTACAAACACTTTAAAAGTGTAAAGTTTTTCATTTCTTTGTATTTGTGCTAAGTGAGTCTTTTGTGGATATTTTAAGATATACTCAACCCAAGTAAACTCACCAACAATTGAGCTTAAATATCCTTCTTCTTCTATAAAGTAAGAACAAGGAGAGCCATTGTTTTTTAAAAATTCATCTATATCTTTAACACCAAAAAATGTACAAAATGCCTTATTGACTTGAAGTAATCTCTCTTGCTGAATATTTATAATTCCTAAAATACTATTTTGAGCATCTATAATTTTTTCTATTCTATGTTTTTGTTTTAAAGTTTTTTTTGAAAAACTTACAAATATATATATAATACTTACATATGTAAGTATCAAAATTCCAATATTTATTAAAAACACTTGTTGTACAAAATAGTTATTCTTTATATAGTATGCTGTTAAATCTTGTATAAATACAAATTCTCCTAAGTACTCTTTTTTGATAGAATGTATTGGAAAAATATATACTGATAAGTATTGTTCATTGTATTTTATATCTATTGGTGATTGCTTATTCTCTATCTCTTCAATATGTTTTATTAGCTCTAAATCTAATTCTTTTGAGTGCATTATCTTTTCATTATCTAAATACAACACTCCTTTTAACTCATTAAAATTTGCAATTACACTCATCAATACTTCAAGTGATACACCAACTTCTATTGTGCCAACATACCCTAATTCTTTTGATATTATTGGAACTACAGAATAGTATAAAATATCTGATTGGCTTCTTTCAAACCCATCTAAGTTTTTTTGTAAGGCAATTGATTGAGAAACTAGAAAATTATTATCTTGATTATGCTCATTTAAAGAACTAAGTGGATAATTAAAAAAAAGTTCATTATTTGGTAAATAAAAGTTTATTTGTTTGATATTTCTATCATTTTGTTTTTGATGTTCAAAATAGTTTTTTATTATCTCTTCTAATTTTCCTTTATCTTTTTTAGCAACAAATTCTATAACTTCATCTTGATTTAATATATCGTTTGCAGCTATATAGGCTCTATTTTTTAAATTTTTATCAATATTTTTGTAGTAAGATTCTTCTATATTTTTATTATGATTTTCTACAATATCTGATATGTTATGTTTTTTATAACTATCAAATACATAAAAAACTAGAGCAAATGAACAAAATAAAATATATAAGATAATTAAAAAGTTTTTATAAATTATTAAATTAATATCTTTCATTATACATTTGTAACTTTATAGCCATTTCGACCAGTTTGTTTTACTTCATAGAGCATCTCATCTGCAGCAACTAAAAAGTCTATTTTATCTAGTTCACTATCTTTATTTCTTTGTGCTACTCCAATGCTTACTGTTAATATCTCACTTGTTGGTGAACTTTTATGTTCTATTTTAAGATCTTCAATTGCTATTAATAAATTTTTTGCCACAGTTTCTGCTTCAAACTCATTGATATCTTGTAACAAAATAACAAATTCTTCTCCACCATATCTAGCAACTAAATCTGTTGGTCTTTTAAGAGTATTTTGTAGTGCTTGCGCAACTTTGCATAAAGTGTCATCTCCTTCCTTATGCCCATAACTATCATTATACATTTTAAAATGGTCTATATCTAACATCATAAGTGCTATTATTGAACCTTTTCTAATTGCTTCTTTAACTGCTATTTCATATACTTTATCAAAATATCTTCGGTTTGCTATTTTTGTAAGTCCATCATTCATAGATAGCTCTTCAAACTTATCACTTCGTTCTTTTAGCTCTAAATGTTTTTTTAATAACTTCTCAAGCATATCAGTTTTGAGTTTTAATTCTAAGTGATTTTTTATTCTTAGTTTTACAATCGTTTCATTGTATGGTTTAGTGATATAATCAATAGCACCTAATCTAAGCCCAAAAGCTTCGTCTTCTTGAGTATCTTTAGAAGTAACAAATATTATTGGAATATCTTTTGTCTTATTATTATTTTTAAGTTGTCTACAAACTTCATATCCATCCATTTCTGGCATAACAATATCTAAAAGAATAATATCAACCTCGTTTGGGTTTCCCATTATTTCTAAAGCTCTTTCCCCACTTTTTGCAACTACTATATTATATTCATCTTCTAATAAGTCAGATAAAATAATTAAATTTGTTGACATATCATCAACAATTAATACTGTTGGATT
>CAYJFN010000124.1:0-5392 GCA_964369325.1 uncultured Arcobacteraceae bacterium | reverse complement strand
GCTCATGGCTTAAAAGCTATGGTTGAGCCAAATATGTTAAAAACTTTTAACACAGGTGTTGAGTATCAGTTTTACAACACTCTTGGACTTTTTGCAGTTGCATTTATGATGTACTTAAAACCTAATTCAAAAAAAATAGTAATAAGCTCTTGGCTTATTTTACTTGGAACTATAATATTTTCTTTTTCACTTTATTTTTTAGTGCTTTTAAATATGCCAATATTAGGAGCTATTACACCAATTGGTGGAACTTTGCTAGTGATTGCTTGGACTTTTTTAGCTTTTAGTATATATAAAGAGTAGTAAATCTACTCTTTACAATATAGTTTATAAGTAGTTGCTTTTCTTATCAAGAGTGTCTAACTCTTGACCTATTTTTTTATATCTTTTAAAATAGTGTTCTACAAAGTTAAAAATAGTAGCATCTGTAGGCATAAAATATTTTTGATTTTTTACTGCAAATTTATTTAAAAATTGTGTGGCATCTTTCTTTTGTAAATAGTGAAGTGCTAAATCTTTATAAGTTTGAATATACCATTTTTTAAGAGTTTCAAAACTATTTTCATCTAAATTAATAGTTAGTTTTTCATCTTCCCAAACTAAAACACCACTTTGGAAAAGTCCAGTTAAGTGAATAAGTCCTTCACAATAATATGGTTGCACTTCATCAACTTCCATCCAAGCAATAAGCCCAACAGCTCTTTTAATAGTATCAACTAAAACATTTTGGCTTAACTCTTTTTCACTATCATCTACAAAAAACGACACTAATCCACCTGTTGTTGCTTTAAACTCTTCTATATTTTTGTAGTTTCCTGTTTTGTTCATAACAGTTTCTGTTTCATCATCGCACCATAAGATATGTCCATATTCATGCCCAATAGTAGTTATATCATAAACTTGGTGCCACTTTTTATCTTCTTTAAATAAAAAGTTTCTGTCTATTGTTAAAAGCTCTTGCCCAAATATCTCTCTAGATAGTTTTAAAAATGGCTTTGCTCTACTTGTTTGTAAAATCTCATCACTAAAAGCAAAGATTTTTTTACCTTCATCTTTTGAAACTATTTCATCGTTTGGTACAACTTGAGCAGAAAAAAGCCCATTAAACTCAGCTGCATAAAAAGAGGCTGGTCTTCCAATATATAGTTGAACTTTGGTTAAACTTTTCATAGAAAAATCAAAAATCTCTTTATGAGCTTCAGTAGTTTGTTCTTTTGGTAAATCTTCAAAAATAGTGCTAAACATAGTTTTGATTTTTTCAACTCTTAGAGTGTTTTCTTTAAAATTTGGGTTTGATAATCTTATATCCCACTCTAAGGCAACTGCTTTTCTAAAATGGTCTTCATAATATTCAAGTGGGTGACCTATTTGAATAGGAGTTGTTATTTTCATCCAAGTTCTATCTACTTTTGCCCATTTTGAAACAAGTTTGTTTACATCATCTTCACCAAAAGCTTGAATTAAAGTTTGTAAGTACTCCACATATTGCCACTTTTGATTATATACTTCATCTTCAAGCTCTATTATGTTATCCACAAACTCTTCAAGTGCGTTTATAACTTCCGTAGTCTCTTTTTTAAAGACTTTTATATAGGCTTGACTTTCATAACCACCATCTACTTTTACAAGTGCAGAGTAGCATCTATCTGCTATTTGTCCACCATGACCCAAATCTAAAAGATTGTTTTCATTTAAGTATTTAAAAACTTCTTTTTCATCACCACCAAAAAGTGCAAGAAGCTCTTTGTTTACTCCATTTATAATATGTTTTGTCCATACGCTTTGCCATTGGCTCATTTTTACACCAACACTATAAACACCTTGAAAAACTGCTTGGTAAAATGGAGTTAAAAGGTTATTCTCTTTTATAAAGTTTAGTGTTTTTTGATGTTTGTTTTCCCAAAAATTTCGCACAAAGTTATATGCTTTTTCTTGAAGTTCTACTATCTCATCTTCATTTTTTCCAAGCTTTCCAAGAACTTGCACTAAAGAGTCATCTCTTAAGTTAACAACTCTTGTAATTAAAGAAAGTCTTACACTATCATCAATATCTTTCAAGTCTAAAGATTGTGCAAAAGTATCTATGAGTGTAAGCTTTTCATACTCTTTGTTTTCAAGATTTGCTATAAGTTGGTTTATATCGTTTTTCTCTTTGTCTAAGTAAATATATAGTTTGTTTATATCATTTAAAAATTGTTCTTTGTTCATTTTTTTCCTTTTTAAGATATGTAATCTTAGCAAAAAAAAGTTATCATTTTCTTAATTTAGCACTTGAATATTAAAAGTGCTAAAATTTTAAAAAACTTTAGCCAAGTTTTATAAAGTTGTGATAAAATTTCACCACAAAATTTAAAATTTATAGGAGAAATTTATGGCAAAACATCAATTTCAAACAGAAGTTGGACAACTTTTACACTTAATGACTCACTCTTTATACTCAAACAAAGAGATTTTTATAAGAGAACTTGTATCAAACGCAAGTGATGCTATTGATAAACTAAACTATTTAAGACTAACAGATGAAAACTTAAAAGAGGAGTTTTCTTCTTGGACACCACAGATTAACATCTCTTTTGATGAAGAGGACAAATCAATCACTTTAATTGACAACGGTATTGGTATGAATGAAGAAGATTTAATCTCTTCAATTGGAACTATCGCAAAATCTGGAACAAAATCATTTGTTGAAAACCTAACAGGGGATGCTAAAAAAGACAGTAACCTTATTGGTCAGTTTGGAGTAGGGTTTTACTCTGTGTTTATGGTTGCATCAAATGTTGATGTAATTACTAAAAAAGCTGGTGAAAATGTAGCTTTCAAATGGTCAAGCAGCGGAACAGGTGAGTTTGATTTAACACAAGTTACAAAAGAGAGCAACGGAACAGTTATTTATATTAAACTAAAAGATGAAGAAGTAAGCGATTTTGTAAATAAATACAGAATCAAAAATATTATTGAAAAATACTCTAATCATATTGCTTACCCAATTTACTTAAACTATAGTGAAGAAGTTACACAAACTTTAAGTGAAGAAGATGAAAAAGCAGGAAAAGAACCTACTAAAACAGTTGAAAAAAGACACGAAAAAATCAATGAAGCAACAGCACTTTGGATGCAACCAAAAGCAAAGCTAAAAAAAGAAGAGTATAATGATTTTTACAAATCAATCTCTCACGATTCAAGTGACCCAATGCTTACAATTCACACAAAAACAGAAGGAGTAAATGAGTACACAACTTTATTTTATATCCCTCAAAAAGCACCAATGGATATGTACAGAGCAGACTTTCAACCAGGAGTTAAACTATATGTAAAAAGAGTTTTCATAACTGATGATGAAAAAGAACTTTTACCTACATACCTAAGATTTGTAAGAGGTATTATAGACTCAGAAGATTTACCACTAAATGTTTCAAGAGAAATTTTACAAGAAAACAGAATCTTAGCAAACATTAAACAAAGTTCAGTGAAAAAGATTTTAAGTGAGATTAAAAAACTTTCAAAAGATGAAGAAAAATATGCTGAGTTTATCAAAGAGTACAACAGACCTATCAAAGAAGGACTTTACCAAGACTTTACAAACAAAGAGGCACTTTTAGAGCTAGTTAGATACAAATCAACAAAAACAGAAACTATGACTTCTCTTGCTGATTATAAACAAAGAGCTTCAAGTGAGCAAAAAACTATTTACTATATCACAGGTGAAAATGAGAAGATTTTAAGAAACTCTCCATTAATTGAAAGCTATATCAAAAACGATATTGAAGTGCTTATTTGCGATGACAAAGAGATAGATGAGATTATCACTCCAACACTTGGAGCTTACCAAGAATGGGTGTTTAAAGATGTTTCTATGTGTGAAGCTCCAAAAGTAGAGCAAAGCGAAGAAGAGAAAAAAGAAGTAGAAGCAAAATTTGAGGACATCACTAAAAAAATCAAAGATATTTTAGGCGAAGCAGTTGCAGATGTAAGAGTGACAAACAGACTTTCAAGCTCACCTTCTTGTGTAGTAAAAGATGGAAATGAACAGATGATTCAAATGGCTCAAATGATGAGAGCAATGGGGCAAGAAATGCCAGAAATGCCACCAATTTTAGAGATAAACCCAGAGCATGAAATAGTAACTAAGCTAAATGGTTACCAAGATGAAGCTATGGTTGAAGATATTGCGTGGATACTACTTGACCAAGCAAAACTAAGTGAAGGTATGGAAATAACAGATGCTGTATCTTTCGCACAAAGATTAAATAGAATTACTGCTAAGGCATTATAAGATAAAACTAGAAAACCCCACATTTTTGTAGTGTGGGAGTTTTTTGTTTACTAAATTTAGAAGTATATTGGTTGTACTTTTGGATTAAACTATCACTAATTCTACTAGAAATTTCTAGTCGTATTTTCTACAAAACCTTCCTGTTTCTAAAAGCCAAAATAATTATAACTAAAACAACAATAGCAGTAACTGGTATAAAAGTAGGTATTGGTATAGGGTCACCTGCTGCGTATGAGTGTTTACCACTTAAATAGTAGTTTACCCCAAAGTAAGTCATGATAATAGATGCAAAGCTAACTAAACTTAAAACAGCAAACAAATAATCACTTAAAATTCCTTTGATGTATTTTAGGTGAATTATAATTGCATACACCAAAATAGATACTAGCGTCCAAGTCTCTTTTGGATCCCAACCCCAGTATCTTCCCCAGGACTCATTTGCCCAAATTCCACCTAAAAAGTTTCCAATGATAAGTAAAACAAGCCCTATCATAATAGACATCTCATTTATTCTATTTGACTCTTTAATGCTTAGTAAAATAGAGAAAAACCTATCATCTTCTTTTTTCTTATTTACAAAAACAAATAAAACAAGGCTTATACCACCAAGTAAGGCACTAAGCCCTAAAAAGCCATAACTAGCAGTTATTACACTTACATGAATAGTAAGCCAATAAGATTTTAAAACAGGAGCTAAAGTAGTGATTTGTGGCTCCATCCAGCTTAGATGTGCAACAAAAAGAGTAATACCACTTAGTATGCCTGTAGTTGCAAGTGCAAGGTTTGATTGTTTTGCAAAAAATATTCCTGAAAGCACAATCGCCCAAGCTATGTAAATCATAGTTTCATAGCCATTTGACCAAGGTGCGTGACCTGCTACATACCATCTTAAACCAAGACCAAAAGTGTGTACAACAAATCCTAAAGAAAGTAATACTAACACAACTTTTGTAATCTTTGAAACATCTACTTTTTGTTTAAAAATATTTACAAAAATTGTAACAAGAAGTATTAGTCCAAGAAGCAAATAATAAGGAGTTAGTCTATCAAAAATATTGTATTTGTTAAACAAAAGTTCTGCTTGGATTTTCCAAGTTGTTGGAAGAATACTTTTTGAAG
>CAYJFN010000123.1:0-5483 GCA_964369325.1 uncultured Arcobacteraceae bacterium | reverse complement strand
TTAATTTAATTTTAAGAAATGTACAATATAAAAAACAATAGGAGTTCACTATGCAAATATTTAATTCAAATCCATCGCCACTTAGTGCTTTTAAGCAAAATGAAACTACTTCAACAACTCAACAAGATGCATCTTTAGTAAAACAAGAACAATCTGTTGAAGAAATAATGGAAGATTCAGCATATAAAGTATCTCTTTCATTAAACGCACAAATTGTATTGATGTCTTTAAATGTATCATCAATGGTAAATGACAACACTACTGCACAAGGTGCATTAACTGGATATAAAGATGTGTTAGATTTTTTAAGTGGAAAAACAAATTCTGACGGATATGATTTATCTTCTATTGGATACGAAGGTAAACCAATTATGGAATTAACTCCAGATGAAGCATCTGAGTTAGTTGGAGAAAATGGATATTTTGGAGTTACGCAAACTTCAGATAGAGTTGCAAACTTTGTTTTAGGTTTTGCAGGAGATGATTTAGAACTTCTTGAAGAAGGAAGAAAAGGTGTAGTTCAAGGTTTTGAAGAGGCTGAAAAACTTTTTGGAGGAGAACTACCTGAAATTTCTTACCAAACACAAGAGAGAACTTTAGCTTTAATTGATGCGAAAATCGCTGAATTAACAAACTCTCAAACTCAACAATAACACAAAATAAAAGGATATTTTTTTTATCCTTTTATTAATTTATATTATGGCAAAATTCCGCCTTAAACATTAGCTTTTTTAATCAATATTTAGCATTGTTAATTACTTTATTGGAAATTAAATGATAGTAAATAGAAAATTTTTTTATGTTCTAATGACACTAGCAATGTTCGGTTGGGCATTATCATGGATAAATGCAAAAGTTTTAACTGCATATGCAAGTGAATATGAGCTTCTATTTTTAAGAAACTTATTTTCTGTAATTTCATTTATACCTATTTTAATTTTTACAAAAAAATATTTTAGGATTAGTAAAAAAAACTTACTACTTTCATTGGTTGCTGCTGTTATTCTTACTTGCTATATGAAGTTTTTTTACTTAGGTGTTCATTTAGGAACTGCTAGTTTAGGTGGCTCTCTTGCAACAACTTCAATTCCAATTATAACTTTTATTTTAATGGCAATATTTTTTAAAAAAAGTGTTACGATAAAAGACATTTTTGCTTTATTTTTAGGTGCAACTGGTGTTTTAACTATGATAAACATATGGTCATTTGATGTTTCACAAATATTTTTACCGCAAAACATCTATTTTATAGTTGCTGCATTTTTTTGGTCATTATTGACTATCACAAACTCAAAGTGTGACAATATTTCTCCTGTTGTTTTTAGTTTCTATGTCTATATTTTTTCTATGATTATTGTGTCAATTGCTTTTATTGATATTACACAAATAAAGTATGAAACATTTGATTGGATTTTTTGGCTAAATCTACTTAGTATTTCTATAATATCAACTAGTTTTGCAACAACCATTTATTTTAGTGGAATTGAAAAGCTAGGCACAAAACAAGCAAGTACATTTTTGTTTTTAGTTCCACCATTTACTATTATTTCTAGTGTCATTTTTCTAGGTGAACAAATAAATCTTTCTATTATAATTGGAACAATTTTAACAATTACAGCCTTAGCAATTTTAAACAATATAATAGTCTTTAAAAGAAAGATTTAAAGGCATCTTAAGTAACATATTATTACTACTTTAAAATAGAGGTTTATTTTGAAAAGAGATTTAGTAATATTATATGTAGAAGATGAAGAGTCAACAAGGAACAATTCATTTGAATTATTAAGTTTGATGTTTGACAAGGTATACGCTGCAAAAGATGGGCAAGAGGGTTTTGATTTATATAAAAAAGTAAGTCCAGATATAATAATCTCAGACATTGAAATGCCTTATTTAAATGGCCTTGAACTAGCAAGTGAAATTAGAAAAGAGAATAAAACTGTACAAATAATTCTTACAACAGCTTATACAGACACAAGATTTCTTTTAAAAGCAATTGAACTTAATTTGGTTAAATATCTTGTTAAACCTGTTATTATAAGTGAATTAGAAAAAGCCTTAGATAGTGCATATGAAAATATTAAAGCGCTTATTAAAAGTGAAATTTATATAACTTCAGATACCATTTTTGATTTTAAAAATAGAGAACTGAAAACTTCCAACAAAATAATAGAACTAACATATCAAGAACTAATATTACTTGAACTACTTTTAAAAAGTGCAAATCATTCTGTGCCATATGAGACAATAGAAAGTGTTGTTTGGGATTATGAAGATCATATTATGACAGACACTGCCTTACGTTCTTTAGTAAAAAAATTAAGAAAAAAACTTCCTGATGACACTATTGTAAATAGTGCAAAACTTGGATATAAAATAGTAACTTTAGAAAGCTAGTTACTATTTTCTAATTTTATTTTATCTAAATATATAGTAAAAATAGTCTTACTATTTTCTGTATAAACTTTAATTTCACCTTCAAAAAGAGATTCTATAATTTGCTTTGCTATATACAGCCCTATTCCAGTACCTTTGCTTTTTTGTTTTGTTGTAAAGTAAGGTTCAAAAATCTTATTTATAATATCTTGAGGTATTCCTCCCGCATTATCTACATAAATAATTGATTTATTTTCAACTTTTAGACTTATCATAGGATCTTTTATTTTATTTGAAACAAAAGCATCTTTAGAGTTGTTTATAAAAACTACTAAAACTTGAATAAGTTCTTTTTTCTTCAAAGAAAAAAGTTCTTCGCTTTTAGACTCTATATTTACTAATATATGATGCTTTTCTAAACTACTTTTTGTAAGAAAAAATGCTTCCTCACAAACTTCTTTTAATGTTACATTTGTTTTTTTGTTATTGTGAGAGAAAAAGTTCATAAAGTCTTCAATTGTGCTTGACATATATTTTAATTGCATATTTGCTTCATTTATTTTACTATCAAGTTTTTCTTTTGTTAGTTGTTCATATTTATAGTGTGTTGAAATATTCGACAGTATAGAAGAAACATTATTTATTGGTTGTCTCCATTGATGGGCGATATTTCCTATCATCTCTCCCATAGCTGCAAATTTTGATTGTTCTAACATCATTTTTTCTTTAGTATGAACTTCTTGAACTGCTTTTTCTTTTTCCTCAACTGTCTCTTTTAGTTTTAAATATAGTGCCATAGATAAAGCAAATGCTTCAATTATTGTTGTTATTAAAGTGATCATTTGATACTCAACATATATATTCAAGCTAAACAACTTAACAACATTTACAAAAAAATAGTTAATAACACTAGGCGTAAAACCTAATATAAAAAATAGAGCATATTTATTACCTTGTCTTAAAGATATAAATCCTGCAACTAAATATAATCCATATAAAAAGCCACTATAATTTATATTATTGTATGGAAAAATCTCAGATATAATATGAAAAACAAGTAGTATAGTAAGTAGTTTGTTTATCGTTGGCATAGTCTCTTTAGTATTTAAAAACTCTTTTGTAAACAAAATTGAAAATACATACAACATCGCAGAAAATACTATTTTAAAAAGTATATATGACAACTCTTGATAATCTTGCAAAAGAGTTATTAAAAAATATCTAATATCTGATAGATGAATTACAATTGCTAATTGATACAAACCCAAATATAAATAACTCTTTATTCGTATAGCAAAATACATAAAAAAACTATAAAGCATCATAGCAAGTAGTAATCCTAAAAATATTCCTATATTGAAAAACTTTTCTTGTACTACTAAATTTAAAGCATCTTCTGAAACTATATTTAAATAATAAAAATCATCAACACCCTTTGGTGTTTGTACATTTAAGTATAATTGCAAATTTTGTTTGGGTTTGATTGTAAATGGATTTGATAGTAAAAAGTTATTATACTTTTTTAGTTTTTCTTGCACAAGTATATTTTTATGTTCATCAACCAAATAAATATATATATTTGTATGATTCCATTGTGTTAGAATTTTTTTATCTAAAATAGTATTTGAACTATTATAAATATCAAGTTTATACCAAATAGAGCTTTCAGTCTTTTTCTTTCTTAGTGACCTTATAAAATAATCAACTTGTTCAAAATTTTGTGGATTCTTAATAGCTTCTTCTATATTATTAGCTAAAGATGAAACTTCTATTGTTTTATAAATAGGAATATTGTCATTACTACTTATATCAATTTTTGCATATAAAATATTAAAAAAAATCAGTAGTATTAAAATAAGCTTTTTCATATATTTAATGTACCTTAAAATTAATGAAACTATAGTTAAAAAGGATTCTTTAAGGCTTTGTAAATAAACAAAGCCTTAAACTGATTTTTCGAAATTTTGGAGATTTTAAAGTTAGATTTTAAATTAGAACTTATATGTTAAGAAATATCTTCCATAAGTATGTTCACTTCCATTGCCTGTATTTGCTTTTGCATAGTCACCATCATAGTCAGTATATGAAACAAATATATCTGTACTTAATCCTTTTAAGATAAATGACAAGTCATAGCTTAATAGTACCATTACTTCATCAAATCTTGCTAAGTCCTGAAAAGAATTCTTTTGCCCTTCTTCACTTTGCTCACCATGTAAGTAAGTAATATTTGCCCAAAGTCCATTATTAAACTTTTTAGTTGCTGCTATTCTGTATGTATCAGTTCCTGCAAACATTGCTTTAGTTCCTAATCCTAAGGTATAAAGTAAATTATCTGGTCTATCACCATTTGTTCCTAACCAATCATTATCATCACCTACTGAAGTATATGCAACATGATAAGTTATCCCTGATAATGTTACACCTAATTGTGTTCCAAAAACATCTGAACTATCACTTGTATTTGTTCTTTGTTTTTTATCAAACTCTACTCCACCATACAATACTCCAAGACTCATTGGAACAGAAGTAGGAAATGTATAATTTGCTTTTGCAAAATATTGATCATATCCTCCATCTACAGGTACTGGTGCATCACCATTACTAAGCAGTCCATCTTGTTGACTTCCAACAATCATATATTGTGCTTCTAGTTTTAATGGCTTATAAGAGTTATTTGTTACATACAATGACCACAAACCATCTTCATATTCAATATCATCTTCCATTCCTATTGGAGTTGAAACTGCATCATCTGATTGTTTTTTATTCCATTTATCTACATAAGTTAATTGAAGCATTGTATTATCAATTTCACCTATTTTTACATCTACTGCATCTAAGGTATCCATTACAATAAATTGAAACTTACCTGTATTATTATCTAACAAAGGAGTTGATATATATTGTCTACCTACTTTAATTGAAGATTTATTATATCCATACTCTAAATATAATTGAGTAATATCTCTTGTTGTAAGAGTATTTCTTGTATCATCTTCAGTAGATCTATCTTCATCATGAAGTCTTAAATCCCAACTAGCTCTTCCTGAAACTCCTAATTTAAAACCATAAAAATCACCTGTTTTATAGTCTAATTCTATTGC
>CAYJFN010000122.1:0-5567 GCA_964369325.1 uncultured Arcobacteraceae bacterium | reverse complement strand
AACAAAATGGAAAGTTATTTTTTTGTTATGATGTTAAGCAACTAAATGATATTATACTTTGTTTAAACAAATATAAACTAAATATAGAAGCAATGCAATTTGTCTATCCAAGAATTAATAAAGATGCGACATTAGTAATGATTTATGCAAGAAAGAATTCAAAATCTTCAATGAATATAAATCCAGCTTTAATAGTTTTTGAAAATGAAAATTTTACAAAAGAAGTAGAAGCTATTTATTCAAAAACACAAACACATAGTATAAAAGTAGAAATATAAATATGATTATAAAACAAGAGGGCTTTGATTTTGCCTTTGACTCAGCTTTGTGTGCAACTTGTAATGGTGCTTGTTGTATTGGTGAATCAGGATATATTTGGATATCTAAAGATGAGATTAACAAACTAGCAGTTCATTTAAAACTAAGTATAGAGGAGTTTAGTTTAAAGTATCTCATAAAAGTAGGGTACAAATACTCTTTAAAAGAGGTTGAATTAGAAAAAGAAAACTATGCTTGTGTATTTTTTGATATTGAAAAAAGACAATGTAGTGTATATGAATTTAGACCAAGTCAATGCAGAACTTTTCCATTTTGGGAGTATTTTAAAACAAATAAACAAGAGGTTTTTAAAGAGTGTTTAGCCGTTCAATCTATTTAGTTGCATTATCTTTTTTTCTTTTCACAGGCTGTAGTGTAATACCTTACAATAGTTTAACAATGCCTAAAGATTTTAAATCATTTGATCAAGAAGATGAGTATATTTTACATGCAATTGAGTATTCAATGCAAAATAAACATGAGAATAGTAGAAAATTGTATATAACTTTATTTGAAAAGACAAAAAAGCACGAATATTTAGTACATGCACTAAATATAAGTTTACAAATAAGAGATTATGAAAGTGCAAAGCAATTAAGTTTTGAAAATCTAAATAAAAGTGTATCTCAGTATCAAGAGATATATAAAATATATATTATTTCATTAGTAAATCTAAAAGAGTATGATGAAGCCAAAAAACAAGCAGAACTCTTTATAAATGAGTTCAATACTGTAGAAAACAATGATTTTGTAGCGAATATTTATTATATAAACAAAGATTTTATAAACGCTGCAAAATATTTTAAAATAGTATACAATCAAAATTTAAATCCTCAAACTTTAATAAATTTAATAGATATTTATTATAGTTTTATTGATGAAAAGCAAAAAGCAATCTCACATTTAGAAACACATATTAGGTTAAAAGGTTGTGAAAAGATAGTTTGTACAAAACTTTTATCAATTTATGAAGAAGAAAAAAATATAGATGGAATTATATCAGTTTTAAAAAGAATGTATACAAACTTTAAGCAAGAAGAAGATTTTGAATCTATGATAAAAACTTACAATATATTAATAAACTACTTAGAACAAAAAGATGTAAATGAAGCAATAAAATTTTTAGAAGATAATAGTATTGACGACAAAAAACTGGTATCGCTTTATAAGCAAGCAAACCAAACAAAAAAAGCATTAGATATTACAAAAAAATTGTATGAATTAAACAAAAATATTGATTTGCTTGCACAAATAGCAATTTTAGAGTTTGAAGATGCAAAAAATAAAAAGACCGTCTTAAAAAGTGTTATTAAAAAATTTGAAGATGTACTTGCAGTTTTAGATAATCATATCTATCAAAATTATTTAGGGTATATTTTAATTGATTATAATGTTGATGTAAAAAAAGGTTTAAAGCTAGTTAAAAAAGCTTTAGAAAAAGCTCCAAATAATTTAGCCTATATTGACTCACTTGCATGGGGATTATACAAACAAAAGAATTGCCAAGACGCATATACTCATATGAAAAAAGTAGTAGATGCAATAGGTTTAAATGAAGAAGAAATAAAATTACATTGGGATAAAATTAAGGAGTGTTCAAAAAAATGATTTTAGATGAGATAATAGAGAAAACAAAATATGATTTAGAAAGAAGAAAAATAGAAGTGCCTTTAGATGTATTAGGAAGAAGCTTATCTTCAAATCCTTATACGCCAAGAGATGTTAAACCTTTTTTAACTTCAACAAAAGAAGAACCAATAAGAATAATTGCAGAAGTAAAAAAGGCAAGTCCTTCAAAAGGAGTTATCAAAGAAGATTTTGATCCAGTTTTAATAGCGCAAAACTATTCAAATAGTGGAGCAAATGCAATATCTGTTTTAACAGAACCTCACTATTTTCAAGGAAATTTAGAGTATCTTACACAAATAAGAAGATATGTACCAACGCCACTTTTAAGAAAAGATTTTATAGTTGATAAATATCAAATAGTTGAAGCTTTAGTTTATGGAGCTGATTTTATTTTGCTTATTGCAAAGGCTTTAAGTACAAAAGAACTTAAAGAGTTGTATGAGTATGCGCTTTATGTTGGGCTTGAAGTTTTAGTTGAAATTCATGATGTTGAAGATTTAACCAAAGCTATGAAGTGTGGAGCAAATATTATTGGAATTAACCATCGAAATTTACAAAGTTTTGAGATGGATATGAATTTGTGTGATAAGCTTATTCCTATGATTCCAAATGGAAAAATTATAGTTGCAGAAAGTGGTGTTTCTAATATGGAAACGATTAAACGATTAAGTAGTATAGGAGCAGATGCTTTTTTAATAGGAGAGCATTTTATGAGAGTTGAGTCAATTGAAGATGAGGTTAGGAAGTTTAAAAATGCCTTGCAATAACTATATTTAGCTATTGCAAGACATTACTCTTAAGTAATACAAAGTTCAATGTATAAAACAAGCTAGCAAACAATTATAGGTTTGTCCTTTTTTGGAACAACGTTTGCAATAATGTTTGCATATCCAAAAGAGAGCTCGTTTATCTCTTTAATATACTCTTTTGCATCATCTTCATTCATTGCAATTAATAATCCTCCTGAAGTTTGAGCATCACAAAGTAAAATTTTATAAACCTCATTTATACTACTAGAAAATTCAATTTTATTTTCTAAGTATTTTAGATTTCTTTTAGTTCCGCCTGGAATTACATCTTGTTTTATTAAATCAATTACTTCTTGTAGCATTGGCACATTTTTGCTATCAAATTCAAAAGAGATGTTTTCATTAATACATTCTAAAGCATGACCTAAAAGTCCAAATCCTGTAATATCTGTACAAGCACTAACATTATATTTTCTTGCTATTTTAGAAGGTAAATAGTTTAGCATTGCCATAATTTCACTACATCTTTTGATAAGTTGCAAAGGAATTAAATCTCTTTTAATTGCAGTTGTTAAAATACCCATTCCAATTGGTTTTGTTAAAACTAAAACATCTCCAACTTTAGCAGTGTTGTTTTTTAATACTTCATTTGGATTTATTAAACCTGTAACACTAAGACCATAATACATTTCAGGTGACTCAATAGTGTGTCCTCCTAAAAGTACTCCACCGCACTCTTTGATTTTATCGTTTCCGCCTCTTAAAATCTCTTTTAAGCCATCAGCTGAGATATTTTTTCTATCATACCCAACTATGTTTAAAGCAGTTTTTACCTCTGCTCCCATTGCAAAAACATCGCTTAAAGAGTTTGCAGCAGCAATTTGCCCATAAACATAAGGGTCATCTACTACAGGAGTTATGAAATCTAGTGTTTGAACTATTGCTTGAGTATCATTTATTTGATAAACACTAGCATCATCATTTGTTTCAAATCCTACTAAAATTTTGCTATCACATGGCGTTAAGTTGCAAATTGTTTGTTTAAGGTCACCCGGACCCATTTTTGCAGCTCACCCAGCAGCTTTTACGAATTTTGTTAATTGAAATTCGTTATTCATCATTCTCCTTTACTATAAATTAATTTATTATTTTACTTTTTAATCTATTAAATTTTGATTATAACCTTAAATTGGGTACTTCTTAAAATGTGCAAAAAAAGAATATTAAAAGTGCCATTTTGTGGCGTTTTAGTTAAAGTAATAATTAAGTAATAATAATGTAGTATTCAAAAAAATATTTATTTGGTAAAATTGTTTTTTTACTATTAAATTTTAAGATTAATTTAATAAATCATATAAATTCATAAGTTAAATAATAATTACTGAATTACGAAGAGGTATAATTTGCAAGAGTTTGTCTATTACAGTCAAAATGGTTTAGATTTTCCCTTGGATGAATCTATTTTGGTCGCATCTAACAAAAACGAAATTGAAAACTTAAGTTTTTTAATTTCAAATAGTGATGACGTTAATTGTGAAGCTTATGCAGATGAAATTGATTTTTACATAAAAAACACACATGATTCTATATCTAAACAAATAAAAAATATCTATAAACTTTATGAAATTGCTGCAATTAAATTTGATATGGCGCAAGATATTACATATTCTCAAAAACTTCAAAATAGAGTTTTATTAATTGCAAATGAAAATGAAGCAAAAGAGTTTATTACTTTAATAGAGCCAACAGAATTTGATTTATTTCAAATTAATGAAACAATACTAAAGTCAATCTCTGGGCATATTGGAAATTTAAGTGTCACTGTTGATGATAAAGGTAATGATGTTGTTTTAAATGTTGATCAAATTGTTTGGTTTGATACAAAAGAGATGGGACTCACACAAAGTGGAACTTTTGACCCTACAAAATCTTCAATAAGTGAAGTAATTGAAACTTTAAGAAAAAATATACAATCTTATGAATATAAAAAATCTCTTACTTATGATTCTAATATTTGCCAATATCACAAAAGAAGAAATGAAATTTGTGGTAAGTGTGAAGAAGTTTGTCCTACAAGTGCAATAATTAAAATTGATTCTAAAAAAGAGTTAAAATTTTCACAAATTGATTGTCATGGTTGCGGTGGATGTGTTTCTGTTTGTCCATCTGGTGCAATTGATTATGCAGTTTTTAATAAAAATGCTATTTTTGAAATAGCAAAAGAGTTTAGAGGATTTATTCCTTTAATTATTCCAAACAAAATGAATGTTTCTAATCTTGAAGTAGCTTTAAAAGAGGGTGTTTTGCCATTTAAAATTGATGGAGAGAAGTTTTTACATGAAGCTACGTTTTTAACAATACTTCAAGAAAGTGGCTCACAAATTGTTTTCTTTACAGATTTTATATCTAAAGGTAGTAAAGATGCAATTAGAATTTTAAATGAAATATACATCAAAAAATATGGTAAAAAAGCTATTTTGGTTGCAATGAATGAAGATGAATTAAAGCAAGCATTAAATGAAGTTGATTTTATAAAAGATTCAAGCTTTACTTATAATCAAGATGATGAGAAAAAAAGAGAAATTTTTTCTATTAGATTATCTGCACTTGTAGGAAAGGACGATTTAGGTGTTGTTGAAACCGGTGAGCATATTCATTATGCAAAAGTTAATGTAAATCAAGATAAATGTACTTTATGTTTATCATGTGTAGGGGCTTGTAATACTAATGCATTGCAAGCTTATGCAAAAGATAATACTTTAAGATTAAATCCATCAATTTGTACAGCTTGTGGTTATTGTCAGTTATCATGTGCCGAAGGATGTTTGGATTTACAAAGAGATATTATTGAATTAAATCCAAGCTGGTTTA
>CAYJFN010000121.1:0-5607 GCA_964369325.1 uncultured Arcobacteraceae bacterium | reverse complement strand
TAAATGTTACCATTTATCGCAGGAATCGCTACAGGAGCTATTGCAGTAATAGCTTACAGAAATAGTGATAAAATCAAAACAAAAGTTGAAAAAGGTGCTTGTAGTGTTAAAAAATTGGCTCAAGAAGGATTTGAAAAGTCAAAAGAAAAAGTTACTCAACTAAAAGAGTGTTTAGATACTTGTAAAGAGGAAACTCCTAAAGATGAGCCAAAACCTACAGCTACTAGAAAAAAAAGGGCTACTAAAAAGGTAGAAACCGATGTATAGATTGGCTATTGATACAGGTACGCCTAGAAATGTTACAGGTCATCTTGTAAGTGGTGCATTAGCATCTGGCACTATTGCAACTGCAATTAACTATAATCGTTACAAAAACGCAGAAATAGACAAAAATGCAGCTATTAAAAATAGTTTAAAACTAGCAGTTCAAGGTGGTATTGCAACAAGTAGTGCAATTGCAGCTGCAAACTATTTAGGTAAAGGTGAAACCTATAAAATGCTTAGTGCTATTAGTTTGGGGATTCTAGGAGTATATACACTTGAAAAACTAGATGAAAAGTTAAACAATAAACAAAATGAAACAATTTTAATCACAAATAACGGAGAAAAATAATGCAATTTGATTCACTAAAAAACAATCCATTTATCAACAAAGAAAAAGGCGATATGTTTGGAAATTTTAATTCTCAAAAATTCTTAATTGGTGTAGCTATTGGTGCTATTGGTGCGTATTTATTAACAAATGAAAAGGCACAAAAAAACCTTTTAAAAGCAGTTGCTAAAGGAAGTGAGTTATTCCAAACAGGAATTGAAGAGATGAAAGAGAGATTTGAAGACGCTAAAGCGGAAATAGAAGCAAACAAAGAGTAAGTATTTTGAAAATCAAACTTATTCATCAAACACCTTTTCGTGCTAGATTTTATTGTCCTTTTTTGAAAAGCAATACAGACACATATAAACTTCAAAAAGAGCTTACTACTCTTCAAGAAGAGTTAAGTGTGCGAATAAATGAAAAAGCATTATCAATTATTTTTCAATCAAAGCATCACTTAAATATTGATGCCATAGAAGATTACCTAAATTCAATTCACTTCAATAGTTTTACCAAAGAACAAAAAAAATTAGATTATTTAACTGAATGTTATGAGCAAAACGATGAGCCTAGTTTATATGAATTTGCTAAGGCAACTACCGCGTTAGTTTCAACTCCTTTTATTCAAAATCAAACAGCAAAATCTCTTATAACTTTGTTTGCAACAAAACATACTTTACAAGAAGGAGTTAAAGAGCTATTCAAAGAAGGCTTAACTTCTAAAGTTCTTGAAGCTTTAGCAATAAGTGTAAGTTTTGCAAGAAAAGATTACTTAGCTGCAAATAGCACTAATGCTATGCTAGCACTTGGCGAATATATAGAAGAAACAACTGTTCACAAAAGTGATGACTTAATCAAAGAGTTAGCTAAACCAAATATTGAAAAAGTGTGGATAGAAAGATTAGTTGATGATAAATACATAGAAGAAGAGATAAATACAAGTGAACTAAAAATTGGTGATATCGTAGTTGTTGGTGCTGGTAATACTATAGCAATTGATGGACACATAATTTCTGGAACTGCTAGTATCAATCAAGTTTCTATGACAGGTGAAAGTGAACCAGTTAAAAGACAAAGAGGTGATAGGGTAATCTCTGGAACAGTTGTAGAAGAAGGTCGAATTAAAATTTGGGCAGAACAAGTTGGTGAAGATACTGCAACTGCTAGAATTAGAAACTACATTGCAAGCTCATTAAATGAAAAATCGTCAATTGGATTAAAAGCAACTAAACTTGCAGATAAGCTTATTCCTGTTACACTAGGGCTTTCAGGAGTTTCATATCTTATAAATAACAACTTTGAATCAGTTGCTGCGGTTTTACAAGCTGATTACTCTTGCGCTTTAAAACTTGCAACTCCTGTTGCTTTTAAATCTTCTATTTCAAAAGCTGGAAAAAATGGAATTATCATAAAAGGTGCAAAATCTATTGAGGCTCTTAACCAAGCAGATACTTTTGTATTTGACAAAACTGGAACTTTAACTTATGGGCAACTTGAAGTAGAAAGTATCACCTCTTTTGATAAAGAATGGAGTGAAGAGCTTATTTTAAATCTAACTGCTAGTGCAGAAGAACACTATTTTCATCCCGTTGCTCAAGCTGTTGTAAAAGCAGCTAAAGAAAAGGGATTTGTGCATATGCACCACGAAGAAGTAGAGTTTATAGTAGCTCATGGCGTTAAGACAATTGTTCAAGACAAAGAGGTAATTATAGGAAGTAGACACTTTTTAGAAGATGATGAAAAAATTGATTTTTCTATTCATAAAGAAGAGCTTGAAAAACTACTAAAGACAGACAAAACAATTTTATATGTAGGTTATGATAAAAAACTTCTTGGTGCTATTTCAATGAATGATAAATTAAGACCAAATGCTAAAGCTATGATTGAAAAACTAAAAGAACTAGGGGTTAAAAAAACTGTTATGATAACAGGTGATATTCCTACAAAAGCAAATAAAATAGCAAAAGAGTTAGGAATAGATGAAGTTCATGCTAACATGAAACCAACTCAAAAAGCACAAATCATTCAAAAACTCAAAGATGATGGATATAAAGTTGCTTTTGTGGGAGATGGTATAAATGATGCTCCTGCACTTATGAATGCACACGCAGGCATTAGTATGAGCAAGGGTGCAGATATAGCAAAAGCAACTGCAGATATTGGACTTTTAAAAGATGACATTGAAAGTGTTGCCCAAATAAAAGAACTTTCAAACAAAACTATGAAACTAATAAATGCTAACTTTAACGCAACTGTAGGAGTTAATAGTGCTATTTTATTAGGTGCAACGGTTGGACTATTTTCTCCTATTACAACAGCCGTTTTACACAATGGAACAACAATACTATTGTTAATTAACTCAATTAAAGGCGTTCGTTTATCGCAAAACAAGGATAAAAATGCAAAATGAAGTAGCATTAATCAACAAAAAAGTAAGAAAAAAATTCAATCTTGATTTAGATACAAAAAGAGAGTTAGCAAAAATTGGTATGACTGCTTCTATGGGAATTACCGTTGTAAGTGGTTTTTATATGAAAAACAAATTTATGAAAAACATACATGTGGCTGCTGGAGTAGCACTTGTAGGTTTTTGCATTTGGCATCACACTCTTTACAACAAACCTAAGAAAAAGAGTAAGAAAGATTGATCTTTTTTACTCTTTTTTTTCTATATAAAAGTATAAATTAATGACTCTAATTTTTAAAGCTTTCATTGGTGCAACAATGGTTGTACTTATGGCAATACTAGCAAAAAGTAAAAACTACTATATAGCTGGACTTGTACCACTATTTCCTACATTTGCACTAATTGCTCATGCAATTGTTGGTTCACAAAAAGGGGAAATGGCACTTAAAGAGACTGCTCTTTTTGGTATTTTTGCACTCATACCTTATTTTGCTTATTTACTTAGTGTTTATTTTTTAGCAGACAAATACTCACTTTGGATGAATTTAGCAATATCTACTTTTATATGGATTTTATTTGCAGTTATTTTAATTGTATTTTGGGGAAAGTTTTTTGTTAAGATTTAAAAACAAGTAGCAAAAGCTACTTATTTTAATTAGATATTCTCTTTGATTTTGCTTACAACTTTATCAACTGTAAATCCAAACTCTTCAAAAAGTTCTTCAGCTGGTCCACTTGCTCCAAAGCTATCCATTCCAAGAACTACACTTGCATATTTGTAATACTCTATTGCTCTTGAAGCTTCGATTGCTATGATTTTTGTATTTTTATCAAGAATTGTATCTACATACTCTTTTGGTTGTTCCATTAGTAAGTCAAAACAAGGCACAGACACAACATTTGCAATAATTCCCTCTTTTGCTAAAACACAAGCAGATTTAATAGCAAGCATAAGTTCACTACCACTTGCCATAAGTGTTAAAGTTGCATCATCTCTTTTTCTTACTAAATAAGCACCATTACTTACTTCTCCAAAATCTTTTGTAGGTTTTAATGACTCTAAACCTTGTCTTGAACAAACAAAAGCACTAGGAGCTTTAAGTTTTAGCGCAGTTTTCCAACACTCAATATTTTCATTTGCATCTGCTGGTCTAAATGTATAAAAATTTGGTAATGCTCTAAATTGTGTAAGATGCTCTATTGGTTGGTGTGTTGGTCCATCTTCACCAACTCCGATACTATCATGAGTCCAAATAAAGTGTTGCGGTATATTAGCTAATGCTGCAATTCTTGCTGCTGGTTTTAAATAGTCAGAAAACACAAAAAATGTTGCAGAAAATACTCTAAATAGCCCATATAAATTCATAGCATTTGCTATTGCAGCCATTGCGTGTTCTTTGATACCAAAGTGGATATTTTTCCCATGTGGAAAATCACCCATACCTAAAAGTTCAGTTTTATTTGAAGGAGCTAAATCAGCACTTCCTCCAATAAACCCTGGAATACTTTGTGCAATAGCATTTAGTATTTTATGGTTTGAATCTCTTGTTGCCATTTTTGTAACTTCTGAAAAATCAGGATAAACAATACTATCAAAATCTGGATTTTCAAGCTCATTTATCTTAGCTTTCTCTTCACTTGTTAAAGAGTCATTCCAAGCCTTTTCTAACTCTTGCCCAATTAAAGTTTTATCAAATGCCTCTTTTACCTCAGCTGGAACACAAAAAGTTTCGTCACCACAACCACATTTTGCTTTTGATGCTTTTATCTCTTCATCTCCTAGTGGAGCTCCATGTGTATGGTGGCTTCCTTCAAGAGTAGCACACCCTTTTCCTATTTTTGTGTTTGCTTTTATTAAAACTGGTTTTTCTGATTTTTTTGCTTGCGTTAATGCAGAATCAATCTCTTTAAAGTTGTGTCCATCTATTTCTATTACTTCAAAGTTAATTGCTTTAAATCTTTGTACAACATCTTCATCCCAAGCAATAGAAGTATCACCTTCAATTGTGATTTGGTTTGAATCATAAATAATCACTAAATTATCAAGCTTTTGGTGACCTGCAGTTGAAAGTGCTTCATAAGAAATTCCTTCTTGTAAATCTCCATCACCACATAAACAATAAACTTTGTGATTAATCACATTAGAACCCAAAATATTTTGTGCATATTTTCCTGCCATTGCAAAACCAACTGCATTCGCAATACCTTGCCCAAGCGGTCCAGTAGTTATTTCAACTCCGTGAGTATGTCCGTATTCAGGGTGTCCAGGAGTTTTTGAGTTTGATTGTCTAAAATTTTTTAAATCATCAATACTAACATCAAATCCCCATAAGTGAAGTAATGAGTAAATAAGTCCAGTTGCATGACCACCACTAAAAACCAATCTATCTCTGTTTAACCAAGTTGAGTTTTTTGGAGAAATGTTTAAGTGAGAACTTAAAACTGTAGCAATATCTGCTAGTCCCATAGGAGCACCTGGGTGTCCACTATTTGCTTTTTGTACCATATCTGCAGCTAAAAATCTGATTGTATTAGCTTGTTGTTGTAAAAGAGTTTCTTGCATATTTTCCTGCTTTTTGTGAGTTTAATTTCGCGATTATATCTAAAA
>CAYJFN010000120.1:0-5690 GCA_964369325.1 uncultured Arcobacteraceae bacterium | reverse complement strand
ATTTGCCCCAAAGAAATACCACCATCATTTAAAGGAATCTCTTTGCTGTAGTAGTATTTTCTGTTTAAAATATCTAACTTTTTAGTAACCATTTGTAGTAATGTTTTATTTTGAAAAACACCTCCTGTTAAAACTACTTCTAAGTGTGGATATTTATTTGATATTTCAATAATTATTTCATACAAAGTGTTGATAAATTTTGTACAAATTAGCTCTTGCTTCTCTTCATTTACTATTTGTTTTATAGCCTTATTTAGTGAAATTTTTTCTTCAACTATTTCATACTCATAAAAATCTTTTACTTCTTTATTGTAAACTTGCTCTATTAATAAGCCACTCTCTCCATCATAAGAGACATCTTGCTTTAAACCACTAAGAGAACAAATTGCATCAAACAATCTTCCAGCTGAAGAACTTAAAGGTGCATTTAGCCCTTTTTGCCAAATAGTATAAAGCAGTTCTATTTCTTTTTGTCTAAAAGCTTTTACACAAGAGTTATCTAAATTTAAAATTTCTTCTAAAGTGTAGCTTTCAAACAATAAAGACAACCCCACTCTTTTTATTTGTTTAATTGCCATTTCTCCACCAAGAAGCTTAAAGTACTCAAAATGATGCACTCTTTTATACTCTTTGTTTGTTGCAATAAATACCTCACCTCCCCAAATATTGCCATCATCTCCATATCCAGTACCATCAAATGCAAAAGCTAAAACCTCTTTTTCTAAAAAATATTGAGCCATACAACTAAGTACATGCGCATAGTGATGTTGCACTTGAACCATTGGTAGGTTTTGTATTTTTGCCCATTTTGTTGTTTCATAGTTTGGATGTTTATCACAAACAATTAGTTCAGGCTCAAATTCATAAAAATTTTTTAAAGTATTTAAAGTATTTTGAAAAAATTCCATACTTTTAAGTGAGTTTAAATCCCCAATGTGTGGTGAAGTTATAACTACATCATCTAAGCAAAAGCTCATTGTATTTTTTTGATTCGCTCCAACTGCAAGGATTTTTTTACTACTTTTTTTGTTTAACTTTAAATATGAAGGAGTATAACCTCTTGCTTTTCTTAAATAAAATATTTTGTCATTTACAACTTGCACAACACTATCATCACAAGCGTTTATAATATCTCTATTATAATCAACTACATAGCTAAATATTCCAGCTAACTTTAAATACAACTCACCTTTATCTTTAATTATTGGTTCATCACTCAAATTTGCACTTGTTGCAACAAGTGGGCAATCTAGATAGTTAAAAAGTAAATACTGTAAAGGAGTAAAAGGTAAAAACAATCCAACTCTATTTATATTTGGTGCAACTAAAGCATCTAGTTTTGAGTTATCACTTTTTTTTACTAAAACAATTGGTCTTTGTTTAGAGCAAATTACTTCTTGCTCTTTTTTAGAAATATTTGCTAAACGCTTTACTTGTTCAACATCTTTGCACATTACTGCAAATGGTTTTGTGGGTCTATTTTTTCTTTGTCTCAAAGTTTTTACTGTATCATGATTTGTAGCATCACAAACCAAATGAAAACCACCAAGTGATTTAAGGGCAACTATTTCACCATTTTTTATAAGCTGTGCTACTTTTTTAATAGCTTCTGTTTCACTCTCTATTTCAGTATTGTTTTCGTCATAAAGTTTTACTTTTGGTCCGCAAGTTGCACATGCAATTGGTTGAGCATGGTATCTTCTGTTGGTTGGATCTTCATACTCTTTTTTACAAGTTTCACAAAGTTCAAAATCTTTCATAGAAGTATTTGCTCTGTCATATGGAACTGTTTTTATAATTGTATATCGCGGACCACAGTTTGTACAGTTTGTTAAAGCATAGTTGTATCTAAAGTTGTTTGGATTTGAAATATCTTCTATGCAGTCATCACATACGCAAACATCAGCACTTACCCAAGTTGTTTTTGAATTGTTTGTTTGTGAATGTTTAATTAAAAAAGAGTCAAATATATTTTTTTCTTCATAAGAGAATATTATAATTTTATCTATTTGGCTAAGTGAAGGTGGAGAATTTTTTAAACTGTTTAAAAACTCATCTATTTGAAGTTTTGAACCTTGAAGATATATTTCTACCCCATTGTCATCATTTATTACACTACCTTTTAAGTTGTGTTCTAAAGCAAGATTATATACAAAAGGGCGGAATCCAACTCCTTGGACAACCCCTTTTACTTCTATTTTATGAGTTAGCATATTTAATACTTCTTAAGATTTTTGTATTGGAAAATCCTTATTGTAGTATACAGTAAAATTATTTTCTATATTTTTATTAATCAGTTTAGAAATAAGCTTATTGCTAACTAAATCACCACAGAAACTAACACCTTTAAGTTCTATATCTTTGTTTATTCTATCTATATTATTTGTCATAAACTCTACAAAGCTTTCTACATATCCTAAAGATATCATTTGAGAATCAAGACCAGCTAATTTAAAACTCATTCCAGTTTGAATTAATTTTACTATATTAAACTCTTTATTAAGCATTTTGTCATTTTCAACTAAAGAATACTCAATTCTTGGTCCTTTTGGCGCTGCACAACTATTAGCAAGCTCTAACACATCACCCTCTAAACCTAAGATTAAAGATACATATTTCCATAAACTACTTATAGAAACGATACCATTTACATCTAAGTTAGCTTGAAGTGCATTTGTATAAAGCTTTGGGAATTTTTGTTGAAAATTGCTTATTAGTCTAAGTCCAGTATCACTTTTTTTTATTTCTTCAAAAATCTCACTAACATCTTTTGGCATTTTAATATTATAAATGTCAATTATCCCATCAAATGTATTTGAATAAACACTTGCTCCATCATTATTTGTTGAACTAATATAAAAGTTTGCAACGGAAGCTTCTAAAAGATTATTTTCACTCAGAAGTACCATAAATTGCGCTTTATCTTTTTCAACAAATTGCTCATACACATCATCATATTTACTGTTGTATGAAGCATTATCTAAAACTAACACTCTACTGCTTTGTGCAACTGCAATTTTTGGAATTGTAATTTGTTTATATTCTTTTGTTGGTTCAAAACATAAGTAAGCGTCATATTCAATATCATTTTTGTATCCCAAAAAGTAAATAGAGTTTTGTTGTAACTCTTTACTTAGTAGATATAAAAACATATCATTTGCATATCTAACATTTACAAAATCTTTTTTTATTAGTTGTTTAAAATCGTCATTTAATTCCAATTTTATAATTGGTTTTTCAATACTTGCTAATGCAATAACTTCTTGTTTTGTTGCCTTAACACCTTTTGAAATTTCATTTAAATCAATACTTAACAAAGATAATCCACAAGTATCATCTTTTAAGTTTTCATCTATTTTAAAAAATACAAAATCACCACTTAAAGTTTTAATTTTTACTCTTTTATTATCATTTAAAAGATTTACAATTTCTTTAAAATATTGTTCGTAATTATCTTTTAAAACTTCTGTTTCACCTACAAATAGTTTTAAACTATTTGTTCCTAAATCTTGTCCACACTTTTTACAATAAATAAAAGGATTGTAGTAATTTTCATCACTTTTATCTACATTGTGCAAGCAATTCATACAAAAACTAAGAGAATGAAACTCTCCTGAAACATCTTTTATATTCTCTGGGAAAGAATCAAGTGAATTTACTTCAACATTATTTAGAAAAATTGACATAGGTACATTTTGAGATAGAAATGAAGAAAACTCTTCTAGCTTTTGAACATCACCTTCGACATATAGATGAATTTCGTTATTTTCTTTCATTATTTTATATTCAATATTAAACTCATTTGCACAATCTTCTAAAGAGTGAATAAGTAAATTATTATTAGAAAAATATTCAAATTTATAGTGTAGAATCATTAATTATACTTCTTTTGTAGCTTATTTGAGCAATTTGCTCTATTGTGATTTGTGGGTTTCTTACATTTGATTTTATATCAAATGTTTCTAGTTGCTTAATTAATGTAGCTTCCATAGTTGCTACAGCTTTAATAACTTCATTACTTAATTCAAATGTTGTATCATCTGCAACTCGTTTTGGAATAATTCCAAGAACATTTGTTGATGGCAGGTCATCATTCATTTCAATCATATTTAAAGTTTGTAACATTTCAACTTCATGTGCACTTCCTTGCCAATTTATAAAATTTGGCATATTTTTAAAATCAAAGAAGTAAACATCACCAGGCTTAGAGTCGTTTGCATCAATGCAATCAACAACAATTACTTCATCATATTTTACAATTTCAGGTATCAGTCTTTGAGCTAAAGTTCCACCATCAACGATAGTAACTTTTGAACTTTTTGATTCAAAAGTATACTTTTCGTCGATATAGTGCACAAAATGTGCACCCATACCTTCATCTTGAAATAGGATGTTTCCAATTCCTAAGATTAAAATTTTCTTCATTCTTATGCTTTATTAATGGTCATTTTTGTCATGTTTTTCATGCCATACATAACCACTGAAAATAGAATCCATAGAACCATGTTTTCCATAAACAGAGTTAAAAATAGCCATATACATATGAATAGGAACAAAGATTATAAAAATCCATGTACAAATATGATGAATAACTCTAACATTTGCTAATCCACCCATTAGTACTTCTGCTGGTCTTAAAATGTCATATACAAAACCACCAATTCCACCATGGAAAACGTGCATATGTAAAATCAATCCTGTTAAGCAAATTAAGAATATTACGATAAATACTCCAAAATATGACACAAACTGTAAAGGATTGTAAATACCTTTAGTTTTTGGGTGTGTTCCCATAAACAAATAGTATTTTAATTGTTGGAACCAAACTTTTGGGCTAATAAAATCAAAAAATGAAACTCTTTCATTTTTACTTTGTTTATCAAATATAAATAAATAAAGTTTCAAAATAGTCGATGCTATTAGAACAAATCCAAAAACTATGTGCCAAAATCTCCACCATGCATTCATAAAATTTACAGGCTCATTACTAACATAAGGGATAATAAATGGATTAGCAATATAAAATCCAGTAACAACTAAAATTAAAATTGCAGCTGCTCTTATCCAGTGATTAAGTCGTAAAAGTTTTGAAAATTCATATTCTCTTTTAATCATTTTTTATCCTTTATTTAGCAACTAGTTGCGTAAATCGGGTTCACCTTATATTGTGATAATTCATTTCCTTTTGTATCCATAACATGCACTGCACAAGCAATACAAGGGTCAAAACTGTGAATTATTCTAATAATTTCTAAAGGTTGAGTTATATCTTGAACTTGAACACCAATTAGATTTGTCTCATATGGTCCTTTTTGACCTTTTGCATCTATTGGTCCAGCATTCCATGTTGATGGAACAATCGCTTGATAATTTTCAATAACACCATTTTTAATTCTAACCCAGTGACTTAACATACCTCTTGGTACTTCTAGAATACCTCTACCTTTGTACTCTTTGTTTTTATCAATAACATAAGTTGCACAAGTTTCTTGGTCTACTTTTAAGTTTGCAACTAAAGAATTAAATGCTGTTAAACCATGATCAATAACAACTTTTGTTTGTAACATTCTTGCAGCAGTTCTACCTAATGTAGTAAATAGTGCAGCTACTGGTAATCCAGTTTTTGCTAAGAATTCATCAACTACTTTTTTAACTCTTTCATTTCCACTTGCATAAGAAACTAACATTGC
>CAYJFN010000119.1:5079-5704 GCA_964369325.1 uncultured Arcobacteraceae bacterium | reverse complement strand
TACTACAAAAACAATCAAAACAATTGGTATAACAAAAAATGGTATAAATGCTTGATAGTATAATGATGATCTAACACTTTGCGTATTTATATTTTGGTTATTTAACAAAAATAGTGCTTCATAGGCATCAGTTATAGAGAAATTAGATTTTGTTTCATATACACTATCAAGAATTTTTGGCTTAAATCCTTTTAGAGTTTCTAAGTTAATATTCTCTTGTAGACTTATTTTTGAAACATCAAAGTGAATATTTTTTGGTTTTGTAGTAATTTTTGCATCATAAACAATCCAAGTTTCGTTTTTAAAAACAGCCTCTTTTGCAACAATACTTTCTATAACATCTTTGCCATCTATTTTAAAAATATGGATATTTTCTGCTTTTTGTTCAATTGGATAGAGTTTTTCAAAATATATAAAATATTCATTGTATTTTAAAAACAAATGCTCTCTTGTATCAACATAATAATCGCCATCCATAATTTTACTTCTTTGTTCATATGAATATGCCAAAGGTGTTGATTGTAAAAATACTAACAAACCTAAAATAAAAAACGAAAACAATAAAATAGGTTTATAAATAGTTTTAGGATTTTCTCCCAATGAAAATTTAATAGATATAGGCTCT
>CAYJFN010000119.1:0-5069 GCA_964369325.1 uncultured Arcobacteraceae bacterium | reverse complement strand
TTTAGGATTTGCTCCTAGACTTAGAAATGCAAGAAATTCATTGTTTTTAATAAATACAATTAAGGTTATAATCCATCCAAAAACTAAAGCTAATGGAAGAGTTAAAGTTAAGGTAAAAAAAGCATTATATGCTAAGTACAATAATTGTAAATTTGCTGACTTTGGAACATTACTAAAATTTTGTAGAAAGTCAATTCCTACAAAAAAAAGTTCTAGCGAAAATAAAACAATAATAAAATTTTTTAAATATTTGCCTAAAATATAAGTTGTGATTACTCTCAAGTTTTTTTACTTTAGTGTGAATTTTGATTTTACTTCCGTTAATGAAGTCCCACTTTTGATTGACTCAATTGCCTTTAAAGTGTGTAATATTATATCTTCTAGTTTATTTAATTCTTCTTTTGAAAAGTTTGATAAAACATAATTTGCAACATCTTCTTTAAAAGTAGGTTTTCCTATTCCTATACGAACTCTTATATAGTCATTTCCTATATGGGCATCTAATGAACGAAGTCCATTATGACCACCATGTCCACCACCAATTTTAAACTTAACAGTTCCAAAAGGTAAATCTAAATCATCATGAATGGTAATTATGTTTTGGTTTTCTATTTTGTAATAATCTTTAATTGCTTTTACTGCAATTCCAGAGTTATTCATATATGTAGTTGGTTTTGCAAAAATAGTATCACCTATTTTTATAACATCAGCATTGAAGTTTGATTTATTTATATTTGAAGAGTTTTGTTGGATTTTAGTTGCATTATCTACAACCATAAATCCAACATTGTGCCGTGTTAGTGAATATTTTTCACCAATATTACCTAACCCGACAATTAAAAACATTACTTAGCTTTAATTACACCTGCAACTGGCACTCTTGGATCTAAGAAACATTCAACACCTTCTGGCATCTCTAAATCTCTTACAAGAACGTTATCTCCAGTATCTAAATCATCAATTACTAAGTGAAATGATTTAGGTAAGTTTTCTAAAGTACATTTAACAGCAACTCTTGGAGTGTGGTAAATGAATAAGCCTTTGTTTTTTAAACCTTTTGGAGTTCCTTCAGTTGTAACAGGAACTTTATAAGTTGCTCTAACACCTGGTTGTGCAATCATTAAATCAACATGTAATAAATCAGAAGTGATTGGGTGTTTTTGGTACTCTTGGATTACCACTTTGTAAACAGTTCCACTAACATTTACATCAAATGGAATTTCAGTTTTACTTTTTACAGCTCTGATAAAATCATTTCTTTTAAACGCAGCATTGATGTTTTCAACACCTTTTCCATAGATGTTTGCAATTAAGTAACCATCTTTTCTTAAGCTTTTAGAAGCTTGTTTTGTCATACTATCTCTTACGATACCCTCTAACATTTGTTTTCCTTGTTTTAATTTAAGTCGCGTATTTTACTAAAAACTATATTAAAAAATGTTTAATACTAATCAAAATTTTTATTTCATATTTTTGATATAAAAATGAATAGACTCAAGTTCTTCATTTGTCAAAAAATAAGTTGGCATAACAGAAGAGGCATCACTTTTATCATTTAAAGTTTTTTTGAAAACTTCCCACGAAACATTGCTAATATTTGGTGCAGTTAGTTTTATCTCTTCATCTTTATTGTTTTTATATTTTGCAATTAGTAATCCTTGTGCTTTATCTCCATGGCATTTGTTACAGCCAATTCCTCTTGGATTTTTGTATAACATTTCCCCATATTCACTTTTTGTAATAAAAGAGTAATCAATAATTGAATAATCGTTTTGCTCATTTGAAAAAAGAGCAATTGAAGTAAAAAGCATTAAAAAAAGTTTTTGCAAAATCTTCCCTTTTGTATATTTAAAATGAATTATAACTTCAAAAGAATTTAATTAACCTTTTCATAACTTCATTTTAGATACTATATTGGCTTAAAAAATACTATAAGGTTAGTTATACTATGAACATACTTGATGGAAAAGCATTATCACAAAAAATCAAAGAAGATGTAAAACTTGAAGCAAAAAAACTTCAAGATGAAAAAAAAATTACTCCTGGATTGGCTGTAATTTTAGTTGGAAATAACCCTGCAAGTGCAGCTTATGTTGGAATGAAAAGTAAAGCTTGTAAAGAAGCAGGAATTTACTCAATAGTTCACGAAATGCCTGAAACAATCTCACAAGAATCAATTTTAGAGATATTAGGTATGATGAACAAGAACCCAAATATAGATGGAATTTTAGTTCAACTTCCACTACCAAAACATATTGATACAACTGCTATTTTAGAAGCAATTGATCCAGCTAAAGATGTAGATGGATTTCACGCTTACAATATTGGAAGAGTAACTACAAACTTAGATTGTTTTATTCCTGCAACTCCTTATGGAGTAATGGAGTTACTAAAAGAGTATAACATCGACCCACAAGGAAAAGATGTATGTGTAGTAGGTGCTTCAAATATTGTTGGAAAGCCTATGGGTGCATTGATGCTAAATGCAAATGCAACAGTTACAACTTGCCATATTCACACAAAAGATTTAAAATCTCACACATTAAAAGCAGATATTATTTGCGTTGGTGTAGGTGTAGTGAATCTAATAAAAGAAGATATGGTAAAAGAGGGTGCTATTGTTGTTGATATTGGTATAAATAAACTTGAAAGTGGAAAACTTGTAGGTGATGTTGATTTTGAAAATGTTGCACCAAAATGTTCATATATAACACCAGTTCCAGGTGGTGTTGGTCCTATGACAATTGCCATGCTATTAAAAAATACAATAAAAGCTGCAAAATTAAGAGAAGCTAGAGAGAACAAATGTTAAGAAAGATTTATAATTGGTCCACTTCGTGGACTGGTACAGTTGTAATTGTATTAGGTATTATTTTTTTTATAGCTCAAGCATTTGTAATACCTAGTGGAAGTATGAAAAACACACTTTTAGTTGGTGATATGCTTTTTGTTAAAAAATTCTCTTACGGTATTCCAACTCCTAGAATCCCTTGGTTCGAAGTAAAAGTTTTTCCAGATTTTAATAATAATGGGCATTTAATAGAAGGTGATAGACCACAAAGAGGGGATATTGTAGTTTTTAGATACCCTCATAATGAACTAATCCACTATGTAAAAAGAGCAGTTGCAACAGGTGGTGATATTGTTGCAATTCAAAATAAAAAACTTCTACTGCACCCAAAAGGTGGAGATGAGTATATCAAACAAAATTATAAAGAAGATGAGATTATCTCTTGGGATGGAAGGCTTTGGGTAGTAAATCCTTATATGAAAGACCACCCTGGAATACATTTTGATAGTAGTGTACAAAATGATGGAATGAATCCTCGACAACTATTTAATATGCCCCCTGTTATGGTTCCTGAAGACGAGTTTTTTATGATGGGAGATAATAGAGACCACTCAAATGACTCAAGATTTTGGGGAACTGTTCCATATAAGTTTGTAGTTGGTAAGCCTTGGTTTATTTACTTTTCATGGAGTGAAAACAAAGAGATTAGATGGGATAGAGTATTTAGAACAGTTGAAGGCATAGAAGAAGATATGCACGGAAAAGAGTTTAAAATTGAACACGAAAAAGGAATCTACTAATGAAATATTTTATTGGTGCAGACCATGCTGGAATTGAGATAAAAAAGTATGTAAAAGAACTTTTTGAGTCAAAGGGGCATGAAGTAGTCGATTTAGGACCTTTTGACACGAATAGAGTTGATTATCCTGATTTTGCAGCAAAAGTTTGTGAAAAAGTTTTAAAAGAAGATGGTAGTTTTGGAATACTTATTTGTGGTTCTGGTATTGGTATGTCTATGGCTGCAAATAAGTTCAATGGTATTCGTGCAGCACTTTGCCACAATGAGTACTCTGCAAAAATGGCAAGAGAACATAATGATGCAAATGTATTATGCTTAGGAGAGAGAGTAAGTGGCTATGGCATGATAGAAGCAATTGTTAATGCATGGTTAGACTCATCTTTTGAAGGCGGAAGACATGAAGGAAGAGTTGAAAAAATAAATGCTTTATTTAGAAGTTGCAGAGTTTAAATATGCACGAAGAATGGGTAGCTTATACAGTTGTATTTAGTGTAGTTGCTCTTATGCTTTTAGGAAAAAGACTAATGTTTTTTGATATAAATAAAAAGGATAAAAATAAAGATGATTAATCCAAAGATAATTGATTATATCTTTTCAAGTGCTTCAATACAAAGATGGAATGACTACCCACGAATGATAGACTTAGTTGAACTTGATAAACAAGCTCACAAGTTTATAATTGCTTATTTTATAGCAAAATTAGAAGATGATGTAAATTTAACTCACCTCATAGAAGCTGGAATTTTTGAATTTTTAAGAAGAGTTGTTGTTACAGATATTAGACCAGATGTTTTTAGAAAAGCTTTACAAAAAAAAGCACCAGAAATTAATAGTTGGGTTATATCAAAACTAAAAGACTCTATTGATGAAATTGATAGTGGAAACTTTTTGCGAAGATTTGAAGAGTATTTGAGTGATAGCGAAATGTATAAAAAAGAGAGATTTATACTAAAAGCGGCTTCATACTTATCTACAAGATGGGAGTTTTCAATAGTTTATCAAACAAGCGGTTTTTTAAGTGATATTGAAGAGCTTAAGAAAAGCGTTGATGAAGAGCTTGAAGACTACTATGAATTCATTGCAGTGAGAAAAATTGCATTAAATAAAAAACTTTCAAAACTAATTGACTTAAGTGGAAGATTAAGATTTCAAAAAAGATGGGCTCAAACTCCAAGAATCCCAGAAACTTCTGTTTTGGGACATATGCTAACAGTTGCACTTTTTGGGTATTTCTACTCTATTAAAATAAACGCTTGTAACAAAAGAATACAAAACAACTTTTTCACTGCACTTTTTCATGACCTGCCTGAAGCTTTAACAAGAGATATAATTTCACCTGTAAAATATAGTGTTGATGAGCTTTCAGAAATAATTAGTGAATATGAAATTTTAAAAATAGAAGATGAGATTATTCCTTATGCTCCTGAAATTATGAGAGATGAGTTTTCATACTATTTAGGACTTTATGATGGTGTAAAA
>CAYJFN010000118.1:0-5779 GCA_964369325.1 uncultured Arcobacteraceae bacterium | reverse complement strand
AGATTTGTTAATAACATGACCAGCTTTTTCTCCAAAGATAGCTCTTAATAGTCTCTCTTCTGGTGTTGGTTTTATTTCACCCTTTGGCGTAACTTTTCCAACTAAAATCATTCCTGGTTTAACAAAAGTTCCAACTTTTACAATTCCAGATGCATCTAAATGAGAAATTGACTCTTCTTTAACTCCAGGTAAATCTCTAGTTATTTCTTCATTACCATGCTTTAACTCTCTTGCTTCTAACTCTTTTTCATAAATATGCACAGAAGTAAAAGCATCTTCTTTAATCAATCTTTGAGATAAAACAATCGCATCTTCATAGTTATATCCATTCCATGGCATAAATGCAACCATAGCATTAACACCAACAGCTAATTCACCTTTATCCATAGAAGGACCATCAGCTATTACTTGCCCTTTTTCAATAACATCACCCTCTTTAACTGCAATTCTTTGCCCAAATGAAGTATTATTGTTTGTTCTTACATTTTTATTTACATAGTAGTGATCTATAAATGCACCATTTTCATCTTCACCTCTAACATAAATATTTTTAGCATCAGCTTTTTCAATTGTACCACTTCTATTTGCTTTAATTGCTTCCCATGCATCTCTTGCAACTGTTTTTTCTAAGCCTGTCCCAACGATTGGTGCATGTGGTCTTAATAATGGTACTGCTTGTCTCATCATGTTTGAACCCATTAATGCTCTGTTGGCATCATCATGCTCTAAGAATGGAATTAATGAAGCAGCAACACCCATAACCATTTGAGAAGAGATATCTATTAAATCAACTTTTGTTCTTTCAAATAATAAAATTTCTCCATCTTGTCTAGCTTCAATTAATGACTCAACAATTTTACCACTTGCATCTACTTTTGTTGAACCTGGTGCAATTACAAGTCCTTCTTCTAGTGTAGCAGTCATATAAACTATTTCATCAGAAACAACACCATCAACTACTTTTTTGTAAGGAGCTTCAATAAATCCTAGCTCATTTACTTTTGAGAAAGTTGATAAAGTATTGATAAGTCCAATATTTTGTCCTTCTGGAGTTTCAACAGGACAGATTCTTCCGTAGTGAGTTGGATGAACATCTCTTACTTCAAATCCAGCTCTTTCTTTTACTAATCCACCCTCACCAAGTGCAGACAATCTTCTTTTGTGAGTAACTTCAGATAATGGATTCGTTTGGTCCATAAATTGAGATAATTGCCCACTTGTAAAGAACTCTGTAATTGTTGAAGTAATCATTTTAGAGTTGATTAAATCATGTGGCATTAAATCTTCTAATGTCCCACTTAATGTAGTCATTTTATCTCTAATTGCTTTTTGCATTTTAATAAGTCCTGCGTGTAACTCATTTGCAAGTAACTCACCAATTGCTCTAATTCTTCTGTTTCCTAAGTGATCTCTATCATCAATATGACCATGACCTGATTTAACTTTTACAAGGTATTGAACTGTTTTAATTACATCTTCATAAGTTAAAGTTGTAACATATTCTGGAACATTAACATCAAGCTTGTGGTTCATTTTCATTCTTCCAACTTTTGTTAAATCATATCTTTCTGGATCAAAGAATAATTTTTTAACAAAATCTTTTGCAGCTTCTTTTGTTACAGGTTCACCTGGTCTCATAACTTTGTAAATTCTAATTGCTGATAAATCATTTTCATCATCAATTTGTTCTGTTTGTTTTAAAAGTTTTAAACTCTCTGCATCTGCTTTAAATGCATTGATAATAGAATCATCAACACCTGTTGCTAAGTCATTTGCAATGTCAAATGATTTAAATCCTAAATCAAGTAATTTTTTTAATTTTAACTCATCTAAATGCGTTAATGCATCATATAAAACTTCTCCTGATTCTGGATCAAAAATAGCATTTGCAGTATATCTATCCATTAAAAGTTCAATTGGATATTCAACTAATTCTAAACCACCTTCTGCTAAAGCATTTGCTTTTCTAGTAGTAAGTCTTTTTCCTGCAGCTAAGACTAAGTTACCTTTATCATCTTTTAAATCAAACTCAATTCTTCCAGTAAAATCATCTGGATTAAATTTCATTAAGAACTTATTATTTTTAATTTTGATATTAACAATTGGGTAAAATAATTTAATAATATCTTCTTTTGAATATCCTAAAGCTCTAAATAAAATTGTTACAGGTACTTTTCTTCTTTTATTAATTCTAACATATAATACATCTTTAGCATCATACTCAAAATATAACCAAGAACCTCTATCTGGAATAATTTGTCCTGTATAAATAAGTTTGTTATGAGAAGTTGCTGATTCTTCTTCTTTGAAAATAACACCTGGTGATCTATGTAATTGATTAACAACAACTCTTTCAACACCATTTACAATAAAAGAAGTTCTATCTGTCATTAAAGGAATTTCTCTAATAAACAGTGATTGCTCTTTCATATCCTTAACACCAATTTTTTCACCTGTTTTTTCATCAAGTTCCCATAGTGTTAATCGAACATTAATTTTTAGAGGAATTGAATAAGTTAAACCTCTTACCATTGACTCTCTAACATCATATTTAGGTTTACCAACTTCTGTACCTAAATAATCAAGAGTAATTCTATTTTGAGCATCATGAATTGGAAAAACTGATTTAAAAACTTTTTCAATTCCAGAACCTTCTCTTTCATCTTTTTCTATCATTAAGAAATTGTCATAACTATTTTGTTGTAATTGTAGTAAATTAGGAATTTCGATTTTTTGTGGATTTTTAGCAAAATCAACTCTTAGCCTATTTCCAGATTTTAAAGAATTTAGCATTGTTAACCTCATATAAATTAATTAAGATTACTTTTTATTTAAAAGCGCAAAAAGCACCTTTAAAAGATAGGGTTAGAATTCAAAGTAAATTCTAAACTTAACCTTTAAAGATGCTAACGAAAAAATGCGAAGCTAAAGTAGCTTCGCTATTTGATTTAGAAATTAATTATTTAATTTCTACTTTTGCTCCAGCAGCTTCTAATGCAGCTTTTGCAGCTTCTGCATCTTCTTTAGAGATACCTTCTTTAATAGTTGAAGGAGTTTCTTCTGCAGCAGCTTTAGCTTCTTTTAATCCAAGACCAGTTAATGCTCTAATTTCTTTAATAACATTAATTTTCTTGTCACCTGAATCAACAATAACAACATCAAATTCAGTTTTTTCTTCAGCAGCTTCAACAGCAGCAACTGCTCCACCAGCAACTGCAACAGGCTGTGCAGATACACCAAATTTTTCTTCAAATTCTTTTACTAACTCTGATAATTCTAATACAGATAATCCAGAGATATATTCTAATACGTCTTCTTTAGAAATTGCCATTTCTTTTTCCTTTATTTATTTTTTATTATTAATTATTTACAGCAATTATGCTGCCTCTTCTTCTTTTTTTCTTCTAAGAGCATCAAGACCAATAGTAAAGTTTCTAACAGGTCCCATCCATACAGATGCAAGCATTCCAAGAAGTTCTTCTTTAGATGGTAATTTAGCAAATGCATTAACTCTATTAACATCAGCAATTTGACCTTCAATAATCCCTGATTTGATTATGAATTTATCTTTGTTATCAGTTGCAAATTTATCTGCAACTTTACAAGCTGAAATTTGATCATCAGACCATAAGAAAATATTTGTTCCCGATAGTTCAACATCACCAAGTTCTGCATTTCTAGCTGCAACAGTTACTAAAGTATTTTTAATAACTTGAACTTTTGTATCATTAGCTCTTGCGTTGCTTCTTAAAACTTCTAACTCTTGATGAGTTAATCCTTTATAGTCACAAACCACGATTGCTTGAGATTTCTTAAACTCTTCTGTTAAAAAATCAACGATTTCACTTTTTTGTTGTTTAGTCATATTTTTGTCCTCCTTCCAAAACATCCAACTTCGGCGGGTTTTACAAGAGACGAAGGAAGTCCCTAACCAGCTGTCTTCAGTTTTAAATCAGTGTTTTGAATAACACTCAAAGATAAAGATCAATATCTAAATCTTTCAGTGCTATTAAAATTAAATAAGGAATTCTCCTTATTTAATTAGTTTTTAATCTCTAACAGTTCCATAACATCAATATTAACTGATGGTGACATAGTCAATGAGATTGCTGCATTTTTGATATATCTACCCTTTGCAGTAGATGGTTTAGCTTTATTAATTGCTGCAACAAATGCTTTTAAGTTTTCTAAAATTGCTTCAGATGAAAAAGATACTTTTCCAATTCCTGCTTGCATATTTCCTTTTTTATCAACTCTATATGTTACTTTTCCACCTTTTGCATCTTCAACAGCTTTTGCAACATCCATAGTAACAGTACCAGTTTTAGGATTAGGCATTAAACCTTTTGGTCCAAGAGTTCTACCTACTTTACCAACAATTCCCATACAATCAGGAGTTGCGATTAATACATCAAAGTTGATGTTTCCAGCTTGAATCTCTTCTGCTAAATCATCATTACCAACAATATCTGCTCCAGCAGCTTTCGCTTCATCCATTTTAACACCTTTAGCAAATACAGCAACTCTTACTGTCTTACCTGTACCATTTGGAAGAACAACTGCTCCTCTAATCATTTGATCAGCATGTCTTGGGTCAACATTTAAGTTTAGTGCAATTTCAACACTTTCATCAAATTTAGCTGATTTTAATTCTCTAACTTTATCACAAGCTTCAGCAGCTGAATAGCTTCTACCTGCTTCAACTTTTTCTAACAATGTTTTATATCTTTTTGAAACTTTTGCCATTTTTTTCTCCGCAATTTTATTTTTTTTGCTACCGCCTTTTTAAAGTCTGGTGGTAAGACTCAAGTATTTTTTAAGCTTCTACATCAATCCCAATTGATCTAGCACTTCCTGCTACAATTTTTGCAGCTTTTTCTCTATCATCAGTATTTAAATCTTTGATTTTCATTTCAACGATTTCCATAACTTGATCTTTTGTTAATTTTCCAACTTTGTTTTTTGCTGGATTATCACTACCTTTTTTAACTCCTGAAATCTTTTTAATTAAATCAGTCATTGGTGGTTGTTTTAAAATAAATGTAAAACTTTTATCTTGATAAATTGTAATTTCTACTGGAATATTAAATCCAGCTTTATCTTTTGTTTTCTCGTTAAACGCCTTACAAAATTCCATAATATTAACACCTCTTTGCCCTAATGCAGGACCAACAGGTGGTGAAGGATTTGCTGCACCAGCAGGGATTTGTAATTTTAACTTACCAGCTACCTTTTTAGCCATCTTATCTCCTTAGATTTTTCAATTGTTGTTAATGATTAGACATTAGGCAAGAAAACTATATAAGAAGCTAGTTTTTTTGCCTAATGCCTAAAATAAAAGAAATTATTATACTACTCTTTCAACTTGTGTGTAAGATATTTCAACTGGAGTATTTCTACCAAAAATAGAAACATTTAATTTTAGAACGCCTGAAGCCATTTCAAAATCTTCAACAATTCCATTGAAGTTTGCAAAAGGCCCCTCTTTAATTCTTACCATTTCACCTTCATCAAATGAAACTTTTGGTTTAGCTGCTGCTCTATTAGCAACTTTGTCTAAAATTGCGTCAATATCTTTTTTTGACAATGGAGTTGGTTTTTTTGATTCACCAATAAATCTACCAACTTTTGGCATTGATTGTATTCTATGCCATAATGCAGTATCAAGATCTATTTTAGCAAAAGCATATGCAGGATATAAAGGTTTTTCAACTATATTCTTTTTGCCTTTTTTTATCTCTATTAAATCTTCAGTTGGAACTAGTACTTCAGCAATTCT
>CAYJFN010000117.1:0-5783 GCA_964369325.1 uncultured Arcobacteraceae bacterium | reverse complement strand
TCTTTTTTTGCTTTAATTGCAGCAAATATTGACCAACCAATAAGGGCAAAAAAAGCAACTAATAAAATAAATCCTTCTATAAATGTTAATTGATTGTCAATTAAAAAATATCCACTTGCAAAAATAATCATTAATAGCAATGGTAACTCTTTTTTAACAATCTTTGAGTGAACCATAATAGGAGTAATTACTGCAGTAACTCCTAAAATAAGAGCAATATTAACAATATTTGAACCCAATGCATTTCCTAAAGCAAGGGCAGGGTTTCCTTCATAAGCTGCAATTGCAGAAACTACCATTTCTGGTGCAGATGTACCAAACCCAACAATAATAATACCAATAAGTAGTGTTGGCATACCTAAATGTTTTGCAGTTGAAGAAGCACCTTCAACAAATTTATCAGCACTCCATACAAGTAGAATAAATCCTACAATAATGCCTAAAATGTATAAAACCATTTATAACCTTTAATTTTTTTTGGAATTGTATCCAAAAAAACTTTTGAATATTTTAAATAAATTATTGTTTATTTTAATATATCTTATGTGATATACATTTTGTTTTGTAATATAATTACAATATCCATTTTATGGCAAAAAATAAGAGTTATACAAAAAATTGATATTTTTTATATGTTTAATTTCATAATTACATAAAAGTCTAAAAAAAACAATTTTATAATATAATAATGTCTTTTAAAAAGGTATATTAAATGACAATAAAAGAAGTTATAAAAGAACAAAGCAAAAAACTAAAAGATGTAACACACATTCCAACTAAAGAAGTTGAAATACTTATTATGCATATTTTAGAAAAAAATGTAATTTGGCTTCATTTAAATTATCATCAAAATTTTGAAAAACTTGATGAATTAAAGAAATTAGTGAACAAAAGAGCCACAAATTACCCTTTGGAATATATAACAAATAAAGCTTCTTTTTATGGAGAGAATTTTATTACTTGTGAAGGCGTACTAATTCCTAGACCAGAGACAGAAATATTAGTAGAAAAAGCTGTTGAAATATTAAATAAGCTTCCCAAAAAACCATTAAGAGTTTTGGAAATTGGTGTTGGAAGTGGCGTTATTAGCGTCATGTTGGCACTTTCAATAGAAGATATCTCAATAGTTGGAGTTGATATTAATGAAAAGGCATTAGATTTAGCTACAAAAAATGCTACTAAACACAACGTGCAAGATAAAATAGAGTTTATAAAAAGTGATTTATTTGAAAATGTAGTAGGGAACTTTGATATGATTATTTCAAATCCACCATATATTGCAAATGACTATAAACTGCCTTCTAATGTAAAATTTGAGCCAAGTAATGCTTTATTTGGAGGAGATATAGGTGATGAGCTTTTAAAAGATATAATAAATCAAACAAGCATACGAAAAATCCCTTATTTGCTTTGTGAAATGGGATATGATCAAAAAGAGCCATTAAGCAAATTTCTTAAAAATTTTGCAACAAAAAGTGTAGAATTTTACAAAGATTATGCAAGTTTTGATAGAGGGTTTGTTGTTGAATTTAAAGTATAAATTTAAAAAATAACAAAAAATAGAATAAAAGCAACGTAAATAGAACTAAAGGAAAAAAGATGTTTAAAGAGTTTGAAGTAGGGAATTTAGAAAATTGCAAAGAAGAATTGCAAAAGAGATTAGATAAAAGTAGGGCAGAGCTAAATAAGCTTTTAGAGATAAAAGAAAAAACATATGATAACTTTGTAAAACCTTATCAGGAAGTAGCAGAAAATTTAAATGAGTTTATAACTCCACTGTTCCATATTGATTCAGTTAAAAATACAAAACAAACTCAAAAAATGCAAGAAGAGATTATTCCTTTGCTTTCAGAATATGAAAGTGAAGTCTCTCAAAATGAAAATATTTATATATCTTTAAAGAATATACATTATAATCAAAAAAGACAATTAAATAATATACAAAAAATTGTTTTAGAAAATGAAATTAGAGACTTCAAACTTGGTGGTTGTGGATTAAGTAAGAAATATAAAAACAGACTTAAAAAAATAAATTTACAACTTTCTAAGTTACAAAACAGTTTTTCTTTAAATGTACTAAATGATACAAATAAGCATGAATTAATTATTGATAATTTTGAAGATGTAAAAGAGATACCAAAAAGTGATTTAGCTCTTGCAACTTTTGAAGAAAATGGAAAAACGAAGTATAAATTTACTCTTCAGATGCCATCATATTTATCATATATTACATATGGAAATAATAGAAAGTTAAGAAAGAATTTATATAAACTATACGTTACCAGAGGAAAAAATAACAAAAAAATCATAAATAAAATATTGGCTCTAAGATTTGAGAAATCAAAAATTCTTGGTTTTGAAAACCATGCACAATATTCATTAGCTACAAAGATGGCAAAAACAGAAGATGATGTAATAAATTTTTTAAGTGAGCTTGCTAAAAAGGCAAAAAACAAAGCAAAAAAAGAGTTAAGAGAAGTTTCAAAACTTGCCTTTAAAGATGGTATTAAAAAACTAAAAAGCTATGATTTAGCATATTATAGCGAGAAACTTAAAAAACAAAAATATGAAATTGATCAAGAATATTATAGACCTTATTTTGAACAAAACTCTGTTTTAGATGGCTTTTTTGATTTTTTAAATAAAATTTTTGGTATAAAATTCAAATTAGCATCAACTGCAAAAACTTGGGATGATAAAATTAAAGTTTATGATATTTTTGAGAAAACTGAGAAAATCGCAAGAATATATATAGATTTAGAAGCAAGAAAAGATAAAAAAGGTGGTGCTTGGATGAATAACTGGCATACACATTATAAAAAATCAAACGATAGTATTCAACTTCCAACTGCTTATATAGTGTGTAGTTTTCCACCATCAAACGAAACGACTCCATCATTACTTAGACACGATGATGTAGTAACTTTATTTCATGAAATGGGACATGCCTTGCATCATCTATTAAGCAAAGTAGAGGAGCCTTTTGTGAGTGGCATTTCAGGTGTTGCATGGGATTGTGTTGAATTTCCATCACAATTTTTAGAGTATTTTGCTTATGATAAAGATGTTTTAAAACTATTTGCAAAACATTATGAAACCAAAGAAGTTTTAAATGATGTTGCAATACAAAAGATAATTAACGCCAAAAATTTTCAATCCTCATTGGCTTTATTGAGACAAATAGAATTCTCATTGTTTGATTTTAAACTACATCAAAAGCTATACAAGGGTAATGATGTGCAAATTTTATTAAACAAAATTAGAAAAGATACTTCTGTTTTAAATCCTCCAAAATACAATAAATTTCAATATAGCTTCTCACATATTTTTTCAGGAGGGTATAGCGCAGGATATTATAGTTATAAATGGGCAGAAGTATTAAGTGCGGATGCTTTTAATTTATTCCTAAATAGCGATATTTTCAACAAGGAACTAGCTTTTAAGTATAAATCGATTATTTTAGAAAAGGGTGGTTCAAAAAATATGAATGAGCTTTATAAAGAGTTTGCAAATAAAGAACCAAATGTAGATTCTTTACTTAAAATTGATGGTATTATCAGTTAAATTTTGTCATAATACATCGAAAAAATTTGATGTTATATAAGGAATAAAGATGAATAATAGTGAAACAACTCAAAAACTTAGTGAAGCACTTTCTAAATTAATTGAAGCATATGAAAAACTTCAGGAAAAAAACTATGATTTGGAGCAAAAAATAGAAAAACTAGTATTGGAAAAAGATTCTCTTAAAAAAGAAAAAGAAGCATTAGAAGAAGAATTGAATAAATATGACAATTTTAATAAGCAACAAGATACAAATATCAATTCAATGCTTGGAAAAATTGAATCATTATTTGGTGATGATAAAAAAGAAGAGGTTGCACCTTCTCAGGTATCAAGCACAAATCAATCTGTGGCTAATAACAATGATTTAGAATTGTTCGATACAAAAAAAGAAGAAACAACTCCAAATAATTCAAACAATGACAGCAAATTAGATTTTAATCGAATGGCTTCATTACTAAATGGCTTAAATAAATAAAAGTCTTTAAATGGTTGCGCAACTAAACAAAGAGTTACTTTTTTCAACTTTTAACGTTGAAGATTTTAAGACTTTAGAAGAAATCTTAAATAATATGTCACCATCTATTGTTGAGTATTATTTGAGTGATTTAGGAAGTGATTGTGGTGAAACTTACTTTAATAAAAGAGATATTCAAAACTATATAGATATAGGTGAATATAGTATTTATATGGATTATAGTGAAAATATTTTTTTAGAAATTTTAAATAATAGTGAAGATGACTATGAAACATCTTCTCTATGGTAGATATATTTTACTGTGAAAATTACTGTTTTCATTAATTAGAATTAAATTATTTGTGTTTTTTATCTTAATGTTCCACTTTTATAAAAGTTCTACTACTGCTAATTTTAATAAGCTTCAATTTAATTTTTTTGGTTAGAATACATAAATTTTTTTAAAGGATGATTTTATATGTTAAACAAACTAACTTTGAGTACATTAGTACTTGCTACTTCTTTATTTGCAAATGCAAACGAACAAGAACTTATAAAAAAAGTAAAAGAATTAGATATTTTCAAGTCTCCCACTTTGACAATAAATAGAGTAATTGATAATGGAACTTTACTGCATATAGCTGGAACAAATGAAGCTGAAAATGGTCAAAAACAAAAAATAGAAGCTTTCGTTACAAGTGATTTTGAATATGTAATTTTAGGAAAAGCTTTTTCTTCAAAAACTGCTGAAGAACTTTTTATACCAATTGATATGAAAAATATAGTTAATACTCAAGCTTTTAAAATTGGTACAGGTGAAAAGCAATACTATTTATTTACAGACCCAGAATGTCCATATTGCGTTACCCTAGAAAAAGATATTATTGCAAATCTTACAGAAAACAGACTTAAAGAAATTACAGTAAATGTGATACTTTTACCTTTGTCATTTCATAAAAATGCTAAAAGTATGAGCCGATATGTTCTAAGCAAAAAAGATGATGCAGCAAAAGCAAAAGCACTTAAGGATATTATGGTGAATAAAGACAAATCTTACATGGAGGCAAAATATACAGATGCTCAACTAGATTTATTAGATAAAGAATTAGAAAAACAATTAACAATTATTAATCAATTAGGAGTTGACGGGACTCCAACACTTTTGAATTCGATTGGAAAAAGAGTTAATCCAACAGAATTAATTCAATAATAAATAGGGTGTTACATTCACCCTATTCTTATTCTAGCTTTATCAATTAGCTAATACCTTTTTTAATTTATAATAATTCTTTATGTTATCTTTTATAGGAAATAACTAAAATTTATAACTATTTAAGTTCTACTAAGTTAGAATGAATTTTAATTTATATTATGAGAATTGACTATTTATTATGCGTTACCCTATTGATTTTTTAGACACTTTTGACAAAACCCTACTCTTTTGGCTAGAAAGATTTATAAAGCTAAAACTTACTACTCTTTCAAATAGAAATGTAAAAGATAAAGAAACATTTAGTTTGATTCTTCAAAAATTAAACAAGGGTGTTAAAGATATAAATGAATTAAAAACCCTTTCTAAACAAGCTAGACAGTGTGGATTAATTGGAATTAATACTTACATTAATCCTTTGGAAAAATTATATACACAGTTATCTAGTTTAGGATTTGCATCAATGAAAGAAATTGATGAAGAGACAATAATTGACTTTTTGGCAACCTATACTTCAGGACTTTCAGATGCAACAAAAAAAAATTTTAGAAT
>CAYJFN010000116.1:0-5817 GCA_964369325.1 uncultured Arcobacteraceae bacterium | reverse complement strand
TGTGTTCTTTATATCATTATTGTTTAGTTCGTGCGAATGGTTTAAAGTTGATGTTTTAGATTATCTAGATTACTATACAAACAGTGCAGCTATTGATAATTATACTATTGATAGTGTTTCTATAACTAATCCAAGTGGAGTTGCAAGTATTCCATCTAGCAATGGAAATAGAATTCTGCATTTTTCTCTTAGAAATCCTCAAGCATATACATTAACACCAACAATAACTTGGAAGGATACTTCTCTAAAAAATGATAAAGGTTCAACACCAACGTTAACTGACGATTATACGATAACGCAAATATCCCCACACACAATAGAACTTGTTTTAACAGAATCTTTTATAACATTTCTAGATAATCATCCTAATGTCGATAACGTGAGTGCTACAATAGCACTTAAAGATGTTGCATCGGGTCGTTTTTTTGAAAGCTATACTTATTCTCTTTATTTAAATACTGTTCCACCACAACCTGAAATAAACTTAAAAGGCGCTGAAGACTCTCAAGCTGCAGGGGTGGATAGGTGGTATTTATCTATAGGTCTTTCTAATACAGATGAGGCAAAACATCAAGACATTAAAGCTATACGAATAAATGGTATAGACTATCCTGTTACCGTTGACTCATCTGGAAAAGCCACCTTAGGTGAAAAGCCAAGTTCATTGGGCTTAGAGGCAGAAGACGATGAAGCAGAGGTTGGCGAACTTTTTAATTTTAAAACTGATATTGCATTAAATGCAAATCCTTCATATACAATTTATGTTGTAGATGATAAAAACATTACATCTGATGCTTTAATTGTTACAAAGGATGGAATAAAAGGAAGAACAGAATTTTATGTTTCTGATACTAATGCAAGTGATTCTGCCTTTGGTTCTAAGGGTTCCCCTTATGAAAGTGTTCAAAGAGCTGTAACAGAAATCTTAAAAGATAACGATGGAGTAACAAATTACACTATTTATGTAGATGGAGACATTACTGAAGAAGGCTCAGATACCCTTGGAAGTGATGAAGCCCTAGTAGAAATAGAAAGCAGTAAAGCTTTAAATATAACTATAAATGGGTTAAATAGCTCAAATAAAGGAATTATTAATGCAGAGGACAGTAAGCGTGCTCTTTATATTTCTGGAGCAGGAGCAAATGTTACATTGGGTGAAAACCTTACTATAACTGGTGGAAATGCGGATAATGGTGCTGGAGTTTTAGTTGAAAATAATGCAAAGCTAGTTCTAAATGGCGTTATAATTGAAAATAACAATGCCATAACTGGTGGTGGTATAACCATTGGTGATTCTACACTTACAATGAAAAGTGGAACAATACAAAATAACCATGTAGTTAATAGTGGTGGTTCTGTTTCTGCTCAAGGAGGAGGTATCTCTGTTTTTGGAAACTCAACAGTTTATCTTAGTGGTGGTGAAATAAAAGAAAATACCGGTTTTAATGGAGGCGGTATTTTTGCAACAGATTCTTCTATTAATTTTTACATAAGTGGAAGCCCAAAAGTATACGATAATCTTCAGGTAAAAGATGGAACTATAAAAAACAATTTTCATTTTCTAAATGATGAAAACACTAGTATAATTTCCTTAAATGATAAGCTAGAAGACGGTGCTAATATTGGATTAAACCCTGTTCTGACAGATATAGGAAGCGAACTTGTTTTAGGTAATGGGCATCTCCAGTCTGCAGATAGTGGTAAATTCTCTTTAGACAACGAAAGTCTTCCTGGAAGTCCCCAAATTTTTAATGAAAACCTCATTATCTTTGACACATTAAGCTATGTATACCTTTCTAGTGGTGGTGACAATAATAATATGGGGCTAGAACCTGAATTGCCTGTAAAAGATTTTGCAACAGCGATAAGCCGTTTGGGAGAATCGGGAACTATTTATATTACCGGCACTGTTAACGTAAGCACTAATGAAGAATGGGATGGTGGCGATAATATCATTGTTGAACGGTATGATGATTATAAAGGATCTTTGATTAATCTAACTGGTGGAACGCTTACACTTAAAAATATTACGATAGACGGGCAAGGCGGCGGAACTAAAGACAAGGAAAATAATAATTTGTTTAATGGTGAAGGAAACATAACAGCTAGTGCTCCGCTCATTCAACAAACAGGTGGAACATTACTTCTTGACGAAAAGTCCTTTTTGCAAAACAATAATGCAGGTTCTACAGCTCTTGGTGGTGCTATATATTCTAGTGCAGCTGTTCAGATGACAGGCGGTGTTATTCAAGGTAATAATGCAAATGAAGGAGCTGGTGTATATATTGCAGCAGGTGGAACCCTTACCGTAAATAGTGGTTCGATAAAACAAAATGTTGCTCTTAATAATGGTGGTGGAGTCGCTGTAGTTGGTAGTGAAGCATCTTTTACCATGAGTGCAGGGTACGTTAGCCAAAACATTGCAAAAAATTATAGGGGTGGTGGTGTTTTTGTTGATGATGCAGCAAAATTCACTTTATCTGGAACTGCAACAATAAACTCAAATTCCACATTAAATGCTGATAATGGCTACGGCGGTGGTGTCGCTGTATATGACGGAAGTACCTTTGAAATGAAAGATAGTGAAGCAGAAAATTTACCATCAATTAGTAACAACACTGCAGCCCATAGTGGAGCAGGAGTGTTACTAGCTATAGATGCTTCATCAGACTTACCTCCTAGTTTCTCTATGAGTGCAGGCCTTATTTCAAATAATACTGCAACAAACTACGGTGGTGGTGTTGGCATAGTAGGAAAAGCAAGTAATAAAGAGGAATACACTACATTTTCTATGACAGGTGGTGAAATAAAAGGAAATACTGCAACTGGACATTCAGGTGGTGGTGTTTTTGCTGATGATGGGGCAAAGTTTACATTAAGTGGCAACTCAATAATAACTAGTAATAATGCACCGAACACCACATCTGGTTTAGGTGGAGGGGTTGCAATATATGATGGAAGCTCCTTTACAATGGAAGCCGATGGTAGTAACAAATCTCCTACAATTAGTGATAATGATGCAGGTAATCTTGGCGGAGGTGTTTCACTTTACACAAATGCAGGTAGCAGCGCTCCTAGTTTCACTATGAAAGCAGGTGATATAAGAGAAAATGAAGCAGGCGATCATGCAGGTGGTGTAAATGTACATAGTGGTACATTTACTATGGAAGATGGATATATTCGTGCAAATACTTCTGAAAATAATGCTGCAGGTGTACTTGTAGGTCATCACATAGATGGCAACTTAGACCCTAATACACCTCCAGAGGCTGTAGCAACATTTACTATGACTGGTGGAGAAATCTCTGCTAACAGTGTGCCTGTAGGGTATATTGGTGGGGGTGTTTATTTAGAAGCAAATGGAGAATTAAAACTCAGTAGAAGCCCAATAATTAAAGATAACGGTGCAGGTGGGGTTCTAGTAGATGAAGGTAACGATCTTATCGGTTTATCTGGCGAAACGCCAAATAATATTTTGTTCTCTAATGCGTATGCGAATTACAGTAATATAAAAATTATTGGAGATCTTACTCTTTTAGGTAGTAATCCTCAGATAGGTTTAAGTCCACAGGTAAAAACCGCAGGTTCCATACTTGTACAAAATGAAGCAACTTATGCTTTTGATGAAAAATATTTCTTTATGGACGATAATGTAAGTTTTGCCTATAAGGATAATAACCACGCAAAGATCTTTGCATCTGCCAATATATATCTTGATGGAGAAGATGGTGGGGATGGAAATGATACAAACAGAGGCGATGATCCTAATTTACCTGTTAAAACATTTGAAACAGCTCTTGCAAGACTTTCTGATACTAGTTCTAGTGCTATATGGATTAAAGGAACGGTTACAGTAAATGATGGTGAACATACATGGGAACCTCCAGCTAACTGGATAAGTGATACTTTGATGATAAAACGTTATAATGAGTTTATAAATAGATTAGTAACAATTGATGCAGGTCAACTTACATTAAAAAATATAATATTTGATGGAGGCTCAGTACGAACTGGTGATGATTTTACAAACCCTGTTGATGAATCTTTAATCGTTGTTGGTACTTACTATGGTAACGAGGTTGGAAAACTCATTCTTAGTGATGGGTCTATAATTAGGAACAATAACAATACAAATGGTAGCGATGGTGGTGGTGGTGTTTTTGTTGAAAGGTATGGATACCTTCATTTAGATGGTGGTAGAATTGAAAATAATAGATCTTTTACTCCAGGAGGTGGAGTTTATCTTGATCGTACTAAGGAAGGACCTAATTCTTCAAAATTTAGTAGAGGAAGTATAGCCAATAATTTTACAAACTCTCGGGGTGGGGGAATTTATTCTTATTATAGCAATTTTACCATCGAAGGAGATTTCTCGGTAACAGGTAATAAATCAACGAGAGATGATACAGTAGGTGGTGGAATAGATTTAAGTGATTCAACTCTTACTATGACAGGAGGATCTATTACTAATAATAGTGCTAAAAACTCTACAGGAGGTATCAATGCATTCAATGGTTCAGAAATACATCTAAGTGGAAATCCTGTTATTAATAATAATGAAAATGGAAATATTTTCTTTCTAAACTCTCAGGATTCTAGTCCCGTTAAAATTGTTGGTGAACTTAGAGAAGGTGCAAGTATAGGTTTGAGTCCTAATGTGACGTCAATTGGTGCATTTGTAGTTCAAGGTGCTATACCAGAAGGTGGAACTAAAATATATGAACCAACAATTTCAGATGCTCTCAAGTTCTCACACGATGGCGAAACCTTTACTTTCGTTAAAAATGGAAATAATATTGCATTACTGTCTATAGGAGTTAAAGGACCTGGTGGTGGAACGGTGTTTTATGTAGATTACACTGGTGCCTATAAAGAGGCTTTAGTAATTGATTCTAGTAATTCAGATTTAACTAACGCAAGTGTATCTTTGCAAAGTGCCTATGAAGCAGTTAATGGGAAGGTCATTACGGTAGACGTGAGTGGCCTGACTTTAGTGTCTTCTACTGACTGGTTTATACCTAATAAACATGAACTTAACGAAATATATGAAGCAATGTCTAGTAATGATGTATTGGAAGCAGCAATTGCAAAAAATATCTATTGGTCAACCACCTCAGCTGATTTTATTGCTGAAAGCAATAAACAGACTGGCTTCTTTCCAAATGAAACTTCAAAATATAATAGTGAGACTACAGATGTATGGACACAAAATTTTCATGATGGAAGTGAAAATAAAGTAACTATTGGTGGAAATAATAAAGTAATAGCTATACGTACGCATAATCCTATTTCTTATACATTAGGGGGCTTTGGACCTGGTGGTGGTAGAATTTTCTGGGTAGGAGCAAACAATGCATATAGAGAAGTTAGTGTAGAGTTGTACCAAGTCAAAAATTGGAGTGAAACAATAACAGCTGCAAAAAATCATTCTACAACTAAAAATGGTCAAGAATTTACCGACTGGTATATACCAGACATCTTTGAACTTAATGGAGTATATGTAAATAGTTCTGCTACTAATATGAGTGGAGAAACTAATGTATTGCCTAGTTTTTCAGAGATGGATAACAATAATATTTGGGGTAATAATTTTCGCGATACTATGAAACCACTGCAAGAATCAGTATTTAAATATGGGAAGGATTCTCTATTTTATGATTTACGTGCTATACGTGCTTTTAATTCTTCTTCCCTTTAGTGATGTATAAACCAGAATGAATTTTTGCTTTTGCAAAGCTTCATTCTGGTTTATAAATTATCCAATAATTCATAAACCTCACCTTGACAGACTCACATTAGAATGATAAAATAGTTTCG